>NZ_JAHFPF010000314.1 GCF_023259385.1 Brevundimonas sp.
GGTGAGCTTCGACCATCCGGACCCCTCGATCTTCACGGTGCTGACCAGCCCGTCGGACACGCCGGGGACGGCCAACTGCGACTTCGTGATCTTCCCGCCGCGCTGGATGGTGGCCGAGGACACGTTCCGCCCGCCCTGGTTCCACCGCAACGTCATGAGCGAGTTCATGGGGCTGGTGACCGGCGAGTATGACGCCAAGGAGGGCGGCTTCGCCCCCGGCGGCGCCAGCCTGCACAACTGCATGAGCGGGCACGGGCCGGACCAGGCCAGCTATGACAAGGCGGTCGCCGCCGAGCTGAAGCCGGTGAAGATCGAGAACACCCTGGCCTTCATGTTCGAGACGCGCATGCCGATCCGCACCACGGAATGGGCGCAAACCAGTCCAACGATGCAGCTGGACTACGACGACGTCTGGACCGGATTCACCAAGGGAGCCGTGAAATGAAACGACTGATGATCGCCGTGACGGCCCTGCTGGCCGCCGCCTGCCAGCCGATGCCGGCCACCGACGGCGCCGCGACCGCCGCGCCGCAACAGTCCCAGGCCAGCGCCGCGGGCAGCACCGACGCGGCCCTGTGCGCCTCCCAGGGGGGCAAGATGCTGCCGCAGGGCCGGATGCAGACCGTGCGCTGCGTGATCACCTACGCCGATGCGGGCAAGCGCTGCACGACCGGCTCGGACTGCCAGGGCGACTGCCGCATCGAGGACGTCGCCGGAACGCCGAACGCGGGCGCCCCCGCCGTCGGCCAGTGCCAGGCCGCCAGCGGCCGTTTCGGCTGCTACACCACGATCGAGAACGGCAAGGCGGAGCCGACGATCTGCGTCGACTGACGCGCTGAGCGCCGCGCAAGCAAAAGGCCCCGTCGCGAGAGCGGCGGGGCCTTCTTCGTTCGTCCGTGGACGGAACGGCTTAGTGGGCCGGAGCCGGGGCCGGCGGGGCGGTCATCTCGCCCGAGGGGGTGGTGCTCGGGGTGTTCGAGGTGGTCATGCCGCCGTCGGCGTTGCCAGCCTGTTGCTCGATACGGTCGGCTTCGGTGTTGAGGGCCTTCTCCTGGGCCTCGTTCGGGGTCGCGGCGGCCTGGGCCTCCAGCGCGTCGGCCTGGGTTTCGGCGGCCTTGTCGGCCGAGCTTTCCCCGCAGGCGGCGAGGCCCACGACGGCGAAGGCGGCGACGGCGGCGATGGTGAACTTGCGCATGTGAACTAACTCCCTGTGTTCGGGGAGGTAAACACCGTTGGGTCCGGAAGGTTCACGCGGCCGTGACACTTCCGTGACCTGTCAGGCCGCGAAGGCGACCCGCGCGGCGCCCAGAAGGGCGGCGTGCTTGTGCAAGATCACCCTCGTGGGAATGGCCGCCATATAGTCCTGGAACCGGCCCTTGCGCTCGAACCGCTCGCGGAAGGGACTGGCCTTCAGGAAGGGCAGGATGCGCGGGGCGATGCCGCCGGCGATATAGATTCCGCCGCGGGCGCCGGTGGTCAGGGCGATGTCGCCGGCCACGGCGCCCAGGATGGCGCAGAAGCGGGCCAGGGTGGCGCCGCACTGGCTGCGCGGATCCTCCAGCGCCTCGGCGGTGATCTGGGCCGGGTCGTCGATATGGGTCTCGCGCCCATCGATCTCGGCCAGGGCCCGGTGCATGTTCAGCAGGCCGGGGCCGCAGATGAGGCGCTCGATGGAGACCCGATCGTAGCGGCGGCGCAGGATGCGCAGGATCTCGTCCTCGACCGGATCACCCGGGGCGAAACAGGCGTGGCCGCCCTCGGAGGGCATGGCGATCTCATTGCCGTGCTGGTCCCGCACCAGGGCGGAGACGCCGAAGCCGGTGCCCGGCCCGAGCACGGCGATGGCCGAATGCGGCGCGCCCTCTTCCGGACCGCCCAGCGAGGCCAGCTCGGACGGCGGCACGATCGGCGCGCCCCAGGCCAGGGCCTCGAAATCGTTGATCAGGCGCACCGGCTCCAGGCCGAGCGTGCCCAGTTCGGTCTCCGACACCCGCCAGGGCGAGTTGGTCAGGTCGATCTCGCCGTCGGTGACCGCGCCGGCCACGGCGATGACGCCGCCGGTGGGCTTGACCTCGCAGCCGTCGATGAAGGCCTTCACGCCTTCGAGGAAGGTCGGATAGCGCTCGGCCGGGAAGCTTTCGTGATGCTCGAGCACCGGCCTGCCCTCGATCATGTGGGCGATGGCGAAGCGGGCGTTGGTGCCGCCGACGTCTCCGACGAGCAGGGTGCGGTCCCAGTTGACGGTCATGAGCGCTGTCCTTGAATCCCTTGCCGCGCGGCGGCTTCTTCTTGATTGGCGTCAGGCATCGACGGCGCGGTCGACGATATTCGGGTCGGGCGGGGTGTCGATGCTGACCGGGCTGCCGGTCGGGGTCGTGAAGCAGACCGAGGCCCCTTCCTCAGCGGTCGAGACGGTCTGGCGGAAGACGCTGAACAGCTCGCGGCCGTAGCCCCAGGCCGAGCCCTCGGCGTGGGCCTGGGTGCGGTGGGCGGCGGGGCGTTCGCGCAGGCCCGCGACGCCGATGGTGGTCAGCACCCCGGCCTCGGCGTCCAGCCGGATGATGTCGCCGTCCTTCACATGGGCCAGGGGGCCGCCGGCGAGAGCCTCTGGCGAGACGTGGATGGCGGCGGGCGTCTTGCCGCTGGCGCCCGACATGCGGCCGTCGGTGACGAAGGCGACCTTGAAGCCCTTGTCTTGAAGGACCGACAGGGCGGGCGACAGGCTGTGCAGCTCGGGCATGCCGTTGGCCTTGGGGCCCTGGAAGCGCAGGACCACGACCACGTCGCGGTTCAGCTTGCCGTCCTTGAAGGCCTGCAGCGCCTCTTCCTGGGATTCGAAGACCGCGGCGGGGGCCTCGACGATGCGGTTCTCGGGCTTGACCGCCGAGACCTTGATGACGGCCCGACCCAGGTCGCCCTGGACGAGGCGCAGGCCGCCGTCCTTCTGGAACGGGTCGGAGGCGGGACGCAGGATGTCGCGGTCCAGGCTCTCGGTGACGCCGTCGCGCCAGACCAGTTCGCCGTCGACCAGCGAGGGCTCCTGGAAATAGTGCTGGATGCCGTCGCCCATGACGGTCGTGACGTCGGAGTGGATGTGGCCCGCCTGGGCCAGTTCGCGGGTGACGAAGGCGACGCCGCCGGCGGCCTGGAAGGCGTTCACGTCGGCTGAGCCGTTGGGATAGACGCGAGCCAGCAACGGGGTGGCGGACGACAGCTGGTCCATGTCGGTCCAGTCGATCAGCACGCCCGCGGCGCGCGCCATGGCGACCAGGTGGATGGCGTGGTTGGTCGAGCCGCCGGTGGCCAGCAGGGCCACGATCATGTTGACGACCGACTTCTCGGAGATGACGTCGGCCATGCGGCCCCGGCCCGTGCGGGCCAGCTCGACCGCGCGCTTGGCGGCGGCGGCGGTCAGGGCGTCGCGCAGGCCGGTTTCCGGATGGACGAAGGCGGTCGACGGCAGGTGCAGGCCGCCCAGCTCCATCATCATCTGGTTGGAGTTGGCGGTGCCGTAGAAGGTGCAGGTGCCGGGCGAGTGATAGCTGCCGATCTCGCTGTCCAGCAGGGTCTGACGATCAACCTGATTTTGCGCATAAAGG
>NZ_JAHFPF010000069.1 GCF_023259385.1 Brevundimonas sp.
GCCACATTTTGACCATAGGGCGGCAGGGCTTGCGGTCAAATGAATGTCCCGCAATGGGAGAATGCGGCGCAGCATCGTCATGGTGCGCTGCCGAAAGCGAGATTGATGCGCCGCTCCGAAATCCCTATATGGGCGGTCTGCGAGCGGGGGCCTATCGCCCCGCGTCATGTTCGGACCGCACTCCCCATGCTGGTCACCTTGATGAAGGCCAAACTGCACCGCGCGACGGTGACCCAGGCCGACCTCGACTACGAAGGCTCCATCGCCATCGACATGGACCTGCTGGACGCCGCGGGCATCTTCCCGCACGAGCAGGTGGACGTGCTGAACATCACCAACGGCGCGCGCTTCACCACCTACGCCATCGAGGCCCCGCGCGGGTCCAAGGTCATCGGCGTCAACGGCGCCGCGGCCCGCCTGGTGCAGAAGAACGACAAGGTCATCGTGGTGAGCTACGGCCAGCTCCCCTCCGAAGAGGCGCGCCAGTGGTCGCCGACCGTGGTCCTGCTGGACGACCAGAACAACATCAAGCCGGCGGCCTGATCCGGCCGGCTTGACCTGAGCTCCGCCGAGGCCTTCCCTCTCCTTCTGGAGGAACGGTCATGACGCGCACGATCATCAGGGTTCGCTGGGTGCTGTACGGCGCCTGGGTGCTGGCCGCCCTTGTGGCGCTGATGATGGCGCTGACGCCGGGACTGGAGCTGCTGGGCCTGCCGCCCGAGCGGGTGACCTTCCTGCCCGGCATGATCACGGGCCTGCCGTGGACCCTGCCGCTGTTCCTGTTCGACTTCGATTCCGTCACCTCGCTGGCGATCATCTTCGTCGCCCATCTGCTCAGCGTCTCGATCGGCCTGATGCTGGTGCGGTCGGTCGATTGAAAAAGGCTCCGGCGCGGACGCCGGAGCCTCGTTCATCTCAGCCTGTCCGCCGGATCAGCGGTTCAGGTCGTAGACGCCGGTGATGTCGATCCGGATCGTCAGCTCGCCGGCCGCGACCGGGGTGCCGCCCCCAGCCGAGTCCATGGCCATGGCGCGGGCGTACATCGGGGCCGGTTGCGGGCCGCCGTAGCCGCCGCCTTCGGTCAGCGAGCGGATGCCGCCCAGCGGGGTGTTCAGCGCCTGCGAGTACAGGGCCGCCTTGGCCTGCAGGTTGCGCACCGCGATCTGGCGCGCCTGGTTCTCGGCCGCCGACGGATCCTTCAGGCCAAAGCTGATGCCGTTGATCTGGTTGACCCCGGCCGAGACCACGGCGTCGGCGGTGGCGCCGACCTTGGTCAGGTCGTTGATGACCACGGTCACCTGGTTCGAAGCCTGGTAGCCGCGCAGCTTCGGCGGCTCGTTCTGAACGTAGTCGTACTGGGCCGACAGGTTCAGACCCGAGGTCTGGATGTCGCGCTCGGCGATCCCGGCGCGGCGCAGGGCCGCCATCACCTGGTTCATCCGCGTGGCGTTCTGGCTCATGGCCTCGGCGGCGGTCGTCGCCTCGGTGACCACGGCGAAATTGATGGTCGCCATGTCCGGCGTGGCCTTGACCTCGCCATAGGCCGACAGGTTCAGCGACGGGCGCTCGGTCACGGCCTGGATGGTCAACGGAGCGCCTCCTTGCGGCTGGGACTGGGCGTGGGCGGACGGCGCGGCGACCGTCAGAGCGACCGCGGCCATCAGGGCGCCGCCGATCATCAGGGCGCGGTTGGAGACGGCGGGCAGCACGGCGGCGCCAGAAGCTGCGACGGGGCGGATCATCGGGGGAAACTCCGTGAGAGACGATGTTGTCGTTGCGAACACCGTCGTCGGCGTCCGTGTTCCAACCATGACCATATACGCCTGAACGGGCGGCTTGGCTCCGCTGGCAGAAACCGTTCATGTGCGTGACAACGCCGACAGGTCGAAGGCGCGGGCAAGGCGTGCTTGGCAACTCGCCGCCCCACCTGCTAGGCCGGGCGTCCTCCGCTCCGGGGGCCCGTAGCTCAATGGTTAGAGCCGACCGCTCATAACGGTCTGGTTGCAGGTTCGAGTCCTGCCGGGCCTACTGGTCGCCGACGCGTCCCGCGTTGACAGCCGGACAACCGTAAGCTTCGCTGCCGCCCGGCTCGACCGCCCCGCAAGCCCGTCGAACCCTGCCGCCGGGAGCGGTTCCCATGTCCAGCACGCCCCTCACGCTCAGCAGCCTCGCCGAGGCCGTCGCCGCCGCCATCACAGAGGCCCAGGCCCGCATCGACGCAGCCCAGCGCGCGGACCTCGAACGTTTCATCGACGAGAACGGCCGTCCCCGGGCGCTCACCGTGCGCCTGCCCGGTCCGGACGGGGAGAAGGTCGTGGACATCCCCCTGCTGAGCTTCGCCGCCCCGACCGCCCTGCGGGTCACCGAGGCCACCCTCGCATTCGAGGTCGATCCCGCCGATCTGGCCCTGCTTGGAGCGTCCGTCGCGGACCTGACCCCGAACGGGTTCGCCGCCCACGCCACGGTCACGCCCGGCGCCGACGGCCGCAAGCCCGCGACGATGACCCTCCGGCTCGAGGCGATCCCGGCCCCCGCGGCGAACACCTGACCATGAGCGAACCCGACCCCGCCCCCGAAAGCCGGCCCCTCGCCGACCTGCTCGCCGACCCGTTGATGGCGGCGCACGCGGCCAGGGTCGAGATATCGCAGGCCACCCTCGACTACATCCGGACAGCGGGCTTCGAGCCGACGGCGGACGGCGACGCCCTCCAGGCGCGCACGGTCGAATTTGAATTCACCCGGCCCGCCGGACCCGGCCCGGACGGCCAGATTCTGAGCGAAACGGTGAAAATGCCCGTCCCGGCCCTGGCCATCACCGAGATGTCCCCGCCAACGATCAAGGATGTCTCGATCGACTTCGCGCTGGAGATCACCGCCCTGACGCCGCCCGACAGCGACGGCGGAGCCATCCGCCTCTCCGGCCTCGCCCACGCCTCGGACGCCATCCCCCCGCCCGGCGCCGCGCCCCGCGTCCACATCACGCTCAAGGCGCAGGACGTCGGCGTCTCCGCGGGGTTGGCTCAGGTGATCACGGCCCTCACGGACAGCCTGCCGCCGAGGACGCCGTCCCGAACCTGAACGCTCAAACGAAAACGGCGCCCCGATCCGGAGCGCCGTTTCATGTTTCGATATCAGCGAAGCCCTACCGCCCCCAGCCGCCGCCCCGGCTCCACCGGTCGTCGCCGCGGTACCGGCTGTCCGGCACATAGCGGCCGTCGCGGTCGTACCAGCCTTCGCCGTCCTGATAGTCGTCGTAGCCGTCCAGCTGATAGCCGTCGTCGGCGTAGGCGACGCCCAGCAGGCCGTCTTCCTGGCTCCACCAGTCGCGCGGATACGAGCCGCGCGCGCACTCCCAGCCCTCGCCCGGACGCCAGTAGGGCTCGTAGCGGCCGCGGTATCGGTCGCGGAACTGCGGGCGGCAGGCGTACTGCGACCAGACCCGGTTCCCGCTGGCCTGCACATTGGCGCGGGGCTCGCGATAGATGACCTCGCGCATGCCGGCGAAGGCGTTGTTGACGATCACCGCATTGCCCGCGGCGGCGGCGACGCCGACCGTGGTGGCGCGCACCCGGCTGTCGGCCAGGCGCAGCTCGCCGCTGTACAGCACCACGCCCTTGTCCGAGCGGCAGACGCGGCTGTTCTTGATGTCGACCGAGGCCCCCTCGACCACCACGCCCTCGACGAAGCCGCAGACGGCGGTGTTGTCGATCTCGACCCGGCCGTAGTCGCGGCCGGCGCGCACGATCACGCCGATGCTGCGCGGGCCGAAGGCGTTGGGCGCATTGGTCCCCTTCAGGGTCGTCGAGGTCAGGCGCGAGGCCGGGCCGGCGGCGGGGGTGATCTCGATGCCCGACTGGGCGCCCGACACCACCGTCTCCCAGGTGTTCAGCACCGCGCCGTCCGACACGATGGCCGGGGCGATGGTCTGGGCCTCGATCACCGCGTTGCGGATGTCCAGCAGGCCGCCGTCGGCGTAGATCGCCGCCTCGTCGCCCGCGTGGTGGAAGCCGACCCGGTTCATGACGATCTCGGCGCCGTAGCCGACGATGCAGGCGGCGTCGCCGGCGCGGGGCGAGGCGAACACCATGTCTCGGATCTCGACGCGCACGCCCGACGCCACCGTCATGCAGGGCAGGCCGTCCGGCGCCTGCAGCGTGGGCTCGGACGCCCTGGCCCAGTCGCGCGGGTCGAATCCGCCCTCGCCGATGATGGTCATCGGCTTGTCGATGTTCAGCCAGCCGACGCAGGCGCCGGCCCGGGCGCGGATCACCAGCGTCCCGCCGGGGCGCACCCGGCGCACCGCATCCTCGACGGCGCCCGTGCCCGGATTGCCGCCGCAGTCGACCAGCACGATCTCCTCCCCGCCCGGACGCAGCGGCGGATAGCCGGGACGCCAGTCGGGCCGGTGGCGTCGATAGTCATAGCGGCCGCGGTCGCGGCGCTGGCTGTACGACCGGGTCGGCGGGTCCAGCAGGACGCCGAAATTCGGCCGCGTCTGGCTCTCCACCTTGGCCGCCACCTGGGCGTGGGTCGGCGGCGCGCCCAGGGCGAAGGCCGCGACGGCGGCGGCGATCGCCGCCGCTCCGCCCAGAAGGCTCAAGGATGTGCGGGTCGTCATGGGTTCACGCCCTCCTTAGCGGCGCTGCGAACGGGAAACCTGCGCCAGCACGGCCTGCAGGCGGCTCGCCGACGGGCCGAAGCCTGACAGGGCCGAATCGATGCGGAAGGCGACGGCCTGGGCCTTGTCCTGGTCAGCCACGCCCGAGACGCCCAGCGCGAAATAGCTCGACATGGCGAACTTGGCCTCGGGGCTGCCCTGACGCGCCGCCTCCTCGAACCATTTGAAGGCCCGGGCGTAGTCGGCGGGCAGGCCGATGCCCTCGGCGTACATCACCGCCAGCACCAGTTGCGCTTCCGAAGACCCGTTCACCGCGGCCATCTGGATGGCGCGCACGCGCTCCAGATAGGACAGCCGGCCTTCCATCGGGTGGCCCAGCATGGCCTCCAGCGTCTCGATCTGGCGCTTGGACAGGTCCTCCGGCCGCTGCGCCGCCGTGTCGGTCACGCCCAGGTAACGCAGGGCGCGGCCCACGTGGATGAAGGGCAGCTCGCTCGCCATCCGGCCCAGCGCATATTCATAGGCGTCGCCGCGCGGACGGCTTTCGTCCGAGAAGGGCACGCCCGACTGCGGCGCGGTGTTGGGATAGAATTCGAACGGCGGCGTCCACTGGCGCGCCTTCACCTCGACGAAGCGCTGGTACTGCGCCCGGCTCGGCGCCGACCGCTCGAAGTCGCGCATCAGCACATAGGCGCCCACGTCGCCGGTCTGCACCGCGAGGTAGTTGTACAGATAGGCGTCCACGTCGTTGCGCTGGAACAGGCTGGTCGCCGCCGGATAGCCGCGGCGGTTGCGCTCGCGCCCCTGGCCCCGGTCCGCGTTGCCGCGTCCCCAGGCCTCGCGCGCCTCGCGGTTGTCCTCGGGCTCGCCGAACGGGCCATACAGGCTGTCGTGCAGCCGGGCCAGGGTGCGGTACCCCTCGGCGTCCTGGGTCGACAGGATGTAGATGACCCGGTCGCGGACCGCCCCCTGCTCGTCCAGGGTCATCGACCCCAGCAGCCGGTCCAGCTTGCGATAGGCTTCGTGCCGCTCGAAGGCGCGGCAGTCGTCATAGCGCGACAGCGGGCGCCAGCCGCCCCAACCGCCGCGGTTGACCCGGTTGATCGGGGCGTAGCCCTCATCATTGGCCAGGGCCATCGCCAGCCAGGTGGCGCTCTCGATAGGATCTTCGATGTTCTTGTCGGTCGCGCGCACGGCCGAATAGCGCGCGCCCAGCTCCAGCTGTGCGAAGAAGTCGTTCTGGAAGGCCGCGCGGCGCAGGGCGCGCAGGCCGGTTTCCTGGGCGTTGAATTCGGACCCGGTCATCGAGGCCGGACGCGGGCAGCTGTTGGTCGCGGCGTTGTCGCCGCCCTGCCAGAAGCGCACGCCGTTTCCGCGATCGCCGCACGACGCCATGCCCAGGGCGGTCAGCCCCAGCAGGCCCGCGACGGCCACCACGGCGATCGGGCCGCGCGAAGCCCCGAAACGCGAGCGTCTTCCGTGATCGCGTTCGCCGTCCGCCATAACCCCTCGCACACCCATGTACCGGCGCCACCGCCCCCGGGCCGTTAACCATTGCGGGACTTCGACAGTCCGATCCAGTTAACAACCTGTCAAGGTTAACGCCGTTTCGCGACAAAGCGTTGCCGCAACACGGCCATTTTGTGTCCTTTCAGGAGTTGTCCACGGGAATCAGCGGCTTGCGAACTCGCCTGTCAGGCGAAAAGTCCCGGCCTCGCTTCCCGTTCGCCATCGACCTATATGCGACCGACGCCCGCCGGAGCCCTGCCCCCATGTCCTACGTCGCCCGCGACGACCGCCCCGCCGACAAGGCCGCCCGCTATGCCGAGGTCGAGGCCGAGATCCTCGCCGTCCTGGAGGGAGAGCCGAACCGCGTCGCCCGCATGGCCACCGTCTCGTCCATGCTGGCCGACGCCTTCCCCGTCTTCTTCTGGACCGGCTTCTACGTCGTCGACGAGACCAAGCGGGACGAGCTCGTGGTCGGCCCCTACCAGGGCACGCTCGGCTGCCTGCGAATCGCCTTCGGCCGCGGCGTCTGCGGCGCGGCGGCCGCGACCGGGACCACCCAGATCGTCGAGGACGTCCACGCCTTCCCCGGCCACATCGCCTGCGACGCCCGCTCGGCCAGCGAGATCGTCGTCCCGGTCTTCGACGCCTCGGGCGCCCTGATCGCCGTCTTCGACGTGGACGCGACCGAAACGTCCGCTTTTGACGCAGCGGACGCCTATGCTCTTGAAGGACTGATGGCCAAGGTGTTCGGCTAGGTCGAAACGGAGCCCGGACCCTCCGGCTATTTCACCCGGGCGATTCTTCCGGGTTTCGTTGTTTTCGTAGCGTTCTCCCGAATTCGATCCGAACGCATCGGACGGTTCGGACGGTGTTTTTCACTCCCCGTTTCGCACTCTTCGCACCCAAGTTTTTTTCATTCGCCGGAGTTCCCCATGTCTGATCGCGTCATCGCCGTCACCGGAGGCCACGGGGTTCTCGGCCGCGCCGTCGTCGAGGCCGCCCTGGCCGACGGCCTGAAGGTCGCCGTCATCGACCACGCCTCGGGACACGCGGTGCCGGACGGCGTGCTGGAGCTGGGCGGGGTCGACCTCACCGACCCGGCTTCGGCCAGGGCGGCCGTCGACGCCGCCGCGGCGCATTTCGGCCGGCTGGACGCCCTGCTGAACGTCGCCGGCGGCTTCGTCTGGCAAACGACGGATGATGCGGAACCGGCTTGGGACAGGATGTTCGCCCTGAACCTGTCGACCGCGCTCAACGCCAGCCGCGCCGCCCTGCCCCACCTGAAGGCCTCGCCCGAGGGCCGGATCGTCAACGTCGGCGCCAACGGCGCGCTGAAGGCCGCCGCCGGCATGGGCGCCTACGCCGCCTCCAAGTCCGGCGTCCACCGCCTGACCGAAAGCCTGGCCGAGGAGCTGAAGTCGACCGCGGTCACCGTCAACGCCGTCCTGCCCTCGATCCTCGACACCGAACAGAACCGCAAGGACATGCCCGACGCCGACCCGTCCAAATGGGTCGCCCCCGCGGACCTCGCCCGGGTCATCCTCTTCCTCGCCTCGCCCGAGGCCCGCGCCATCACGGGCGCCCTAGTGCCGGTCACGGGGAAGGTCTGACGTCCTTGAATCCGCTCATCCCGGCGAAAGCCGGGACCCAGTTCTGTCCAGCTTGACGCTGCCGCTCAGGGATTGGCGGATGAATGTCGAACCTCAACACCGGTCATCCAAAACACTGGGTTCCGGCTTTCGCCGGAATGAGCGGAGAATGAGACCATGAGCAGATCCGCCCTCTTCCTCCCCGCCAGCAATCCGCGCGCCGTCGAGAAGGCGCGCACGCTGGACTGCGACGTGGCCATCCTCGACCTTGAGGACGCCGTCGCCCCCGAGGCCAAGGCGGACGCCCGCGCCGCCGCCGTCGAGGCCGTCCGCGCCGGCGGTTTCGGCCCGCGCCTCGGCGTCCGAATCAACGGGCTGGACACCCGGGACGGCGCCGACGATCTCCGGACGCTCGCAGAGGCCGGCGTCGGCCTGATCGTCGTCCCCAAGGTGGACGCCCGGACCGCCCAGATCCTGAACGCCCTCCGGCCTCAGGGCATAGCCCTGTGGGCCATGATCGAGACGCCTCGCGCCCTCGCCCAGCTGGACGCCATCGCAAGCCTCCATGGGCTGGAGGCCCTGATGCTCGGGGTCAACGACCTGGCCGCCGAACTGCGCACCGGCCCCTCCCCCGATCGCGAACCGCTGAAGCCCTGGCTGGCCGCCACCGTCGCGGCCGCCCGCGCCCACGGCCTGCTGGCCATCGACGGCGTCTACAACGCCTTCACTGATGCGGAGGGCTTCGCCGCCGAATGCGCGCAAGGGCGCCTCTACGGCTTCGACGGCAAGAGCCTGATCCATCCGTCCCAGATCGCGCCCGCCAACGCCGCCTTCTCGCCCTCCGAGGCCGAGATCGCCTGGGCCCGCGCCGTCGTCGCCGCCTTCGCTTCGCCGGATTCCCGGGGCAAGGGCGCGATCCGGGTGGACGGCCAGATGGTCGAGCGGCTGCATCTTTCCGTCGCCGAACGTGTTCTCGCCCACCTCGACCGGCGAACCTGACAGGCCTATCTAGTCAGTCCAGAAACAGAACGGGCGCGCCCCTCATGTAGCGAGGCGTCGCACGCCGAGCGTTAGGGGCGCTTAGAGAGAACCATGACCAACGCCGTCATCGCCGCCACAGGGCTGTTCACGCCCGACCAGTCCATCTCGAACGAAGAACTGGTGGCCGCCTACAACGCCTACGCCGAGCGCTTCAACGAACGCCACAGCGCCGAGATCGCCGAGGGCGACGTCGCCGCCCTGACCCCGTCGTCGGTCGAGTTCATCGAGAAAGCCTCGGGCATCAAGTCGCGCTTCGTCCTGGACAAGGCCGGGGTGCTGGACCCCGAGCGCATGGCCCCGAACATCCCCGAACGCTCCAACGAGGAGTTGTCGGTCCTGGCCGAGATGGCGGTGAAGGCCGCCCGGGACGCTATCGCCGCCTGGGGCAAGCCGGTGTCGGAGATCGGAGCCGTCCTGTGCGCCGCCTCCAACATGCAGCGCGCCTATCCGGCCATGGCCATCGAGGTCCAGCAGGCCCTGGGCATCGACGGCTTCGCCTTCGACATGAACGTCGCCTGTTCCTCGGCCACCTTCGGCATCAAGACCGCGGCGGACTTCATCGCCTCCGGCTCGGTCAAGGCCGTCCTGATGGTCAACCCGGAAGTCTGCTCGGCCCACCTGAACTTCAAGGACCGCGACAGCCACTTCATCTTCGGCGACGTCGCCACCGCCGTGATCATCGAGGCGGAAGACCAGGCCGCTCCGGGCGGCTGGGAGATCCTCGGCACGCGCCTGAAGACCACCTTCTCGAACAACATCCGCAACAATTTCGGCTTCCTGAACAACGCCGCTCCCGAGGGGATCGGCGCGCCGGACAAGCTGTTCGTCCAGCAGGGCCGAAAGGTCTTCAAGGATGTGGTCCCGATGGTCTCGGACATGATCGTCGACCACGCCGCCGAACTGGGCGTCGACCCCACGGGGCTGAAGCGGATGTGGCTCCACCAGGCCAACATCAACATGAACCAGTTCATCGGTCGCAAGGTCCTGGGCCGCGAGCCCGAGGGCGACGAGAACGTCATCATCCTGGACGAATACGCCAACACATCCTCGGCCGGCTCGATCATTGCCTTCCATCTGCACCAGGACGGTTTCGCGCCCGGCGACACCGGCCTGATCTGCAGCTTCGGCGCGGGCTATTCCGCCGGCACGGTCTTCGTCCGCAAGCGCTGAGCCAGAACCTGCGACTTATTCGCATCAGGCCACAACTTCGTCCCTATCGCGATTGATTGTGAGAGTCGTTCGCAGTAATTGCCCCGCCACCTCTTCAAGCGGGACCATACATGCGCACGCTTCTCCTCTCCGCCGGGCTCGCCGCCCTGACCGTCGCCGCCGCGCCCTCGGCCATGGCCCAGACGGCCCCTGCAGCCCAGCAGGACGCGACCGAACTGGCCCCGGTCAGCGTGCTGGCGACCCGCACCGAGGTCCGCCCCGACGAAGCCCCGGCCACCGTCACCGTCATCACGGCCGCCCAGATCGAGAACGAGCTGGTCACCGACATCAAGGACCTGGTCCGCTTCGAGCCGGGCGTCAGCGTCGTCAGCCAGCCCCAGCGCTTCGGCGCCGCCCTGGGCACGACCGGCCGCGGCGGCAATGAAGGCTTCACCATCCGCGGCATGGGCGGCGACCGTGTCCTGATGCTGGTCGACGGGGTCCGGGTGCCGGACGGCTTCACCTTCGGCGCCCAGAGCGTCGGCCGCGGCGGCTACGCCGACCTCGACCTCATGCGCTCGGTCGAGATCCTGCGCGGCCCGGCCTCGGCCCTGTACGGCTCGGACGGCCTGGCCGGCGCCGTGGCCTTCACGACCAAGGACCCCGCCGACCTCATTCGCAGCGGCGAGAGCTTCGGCGCCCGCGCCCGCGTCGGCTACAACTCGGCCGACGAAGGCCTGACCAAGTCCGGCATGATGGCCGCCCGCAGCGGCGCCTTCTCGGGCATGCTGGCCTGGACGGGCCGCGACGCCCAAGAGACCGAGAACGCCGGATCCGTCGGCGGCACGGGCTCGGCCCGCACCCAGGCCAACCCCATGGACGTCAGCTCCGACGCCTTCCTGGCCAAGGGCATCTGGGACTTCGCGCCGGGCCACAGCCTGCGCCTGACCTACGACTACTTCGAAAGCGAGATGACCGCGGACGTCCTCAGCGGCCGCAGCCTCACCGTGCTGCAACTGCTGGCCGACGACACCACCACCCGCGAGGGCTGGAGCGCCGGCTGGCGCGGCAAGGACGTCCTCGGCTTCGACAGCGGCCGCCTGACGGTTTACGGCCAGACCGCCGAGACCCGCCAGTACACCTTCGAGGACCGCACCCCGGCCGTCGACCGCAGCCGCGACAACACCTTCGACAACGAGGTGTTCGGCGTCTCGACCGACTTCACCCGCACCATCGGCGTCAACCGCCTGACCGTCGGCGGCGACTGGTCCGAGACCACCCAGGAAGGCGTGCGCTCGGGCACCGTGCCGCCGGCCGGCGAGACCTTCCCGACCAGCGCCTTCCCCAAGACCGACTTCTCGCTGGGCGGCGTCTATGTCCAGGACGAGATCACCCTGCTGGGCGGCGACCTGCGCATCGTCCCGGCCGTCCGCTGGGACACCTATGACCTGAGCACCGCCAACGATCCGCTGTATCCGGGGCCGCGCGCCGACCAGTCGGACGACCACGTCTCGCCCAAGCTGGGCGTGGTCTGGTGGGGACATGACAACTTCGGCCTGTTCGCCAACTGGGCCGAGGGCTTCAAGGCCCCGACCCCCAGCCAGGTGAACAACTACTTCGCCAACCTGGCCTTCGGTTACACCTCGCTGCCGAACCCGAACCTGAAGCCGGAAACCAGCCAGAGCGTCGAGTTCGGCGTCCGCGTCCGCGATATCTCGCTACTGGGCGGCACGTTCGCGGGCCAGGCCGTGGTCTTCCAGTCCGACTACTCGGACTTCATCAGCCAGCAGGTCGTCTCCGGCGCCGGCACCCCGGCCGATCCGATGGTCTACCAGTGGATCAACTTCACCGACGTCGAGATCCAGGGCTTCGAGGCCAGCGCCAACGCCTTCTGGGACAACGGCATGAGCGCCCGCTTCGCCTTCGCCTATGCCGACGGCGAGACCACCAGCGCCGGCGTCACCCGCCAGCTGCCGACCATCGACCCGATCAAGGTCGTCTTCGGCCTCGGCTATGAAGAGCCCCAGGGTCGCTTCGGCGGTCAGGCCGTTCTGACCTGGTCGCAGGCCAAGGACGCCGGCGATACGGACGGTCTGGGCTGCTACAACGCGGCCAACCCGGCCGCCGGCTGCTACACCGGCGATGACTTCACCCTGGTCGACCTGACCGCCTGGTTCGCCCTTACCGACCGCGTCACGGCCCGCGCCGGCCTCTTCAACGTCCTGGACGAGAAGTACAGCTGGTGGAGCGACGTCCGCGGCGTCGCCGCCTCGTCGGCGGTCAAGGACGCCTACACCCAGCCCGGCCGCAACTTCGGTCTCTCGCTGGCCTTGCGGTACTGAGACCAGAAGACGATAACGCGACTGACTCGCATTCGAAGGAACGCTCCATGCGCCGCGCACTGCTGCTGACCACCGTCCTGGCCGCCCTCGCGGCGACCGCCCCGGCCCAAGCCTCGAGTGGCGCGGAGCCCGCCGCCGCGGCGGCCTCGGTCGACGCGCCGGCGGCCAGCCAGTTCGAGCGGGATCGCCAGTCGATCCTCGCCCAGGCGGGGCAATGGCGGGTCCGTTTCGACATGCGCGAGAACGTCAGCTTCCGCGAGGGCTATGAGCCGCTGGAAGAGAAGCTGTCGGCGGGCGACGAGATCGTCCGCGTCGTCTACGACGACGGCACGCGCATCAGCCTGCAGCACATCCTCGTCATGGGCGACGACGCGGGCAACCACTTCGTGATCAAGCACTGGCGCCAGGACTGGGTCTATGAGCCCGAGACGGTCCTGACCTACGCCGGTCCGAACCGCTGGACCGTCACCCCGGTTTCGGCCGGGGAACGTCGGGGCGCCTGGTCGCAGACCGTCTGGCAGACCGACGACAGCCCCCGTTACGGCGGCGTCGGCCACTGGGACTACGACCACGGCCTGGCCGAGTGGACCAGCAACGCCACCTGGCGCCCGCTGGCCCGCCGCGACGCGGTCCGCAACCCGATCTACGACCGCTACCTGGGCGTCAACCGCCACGCCCTGACCCCGCAGGGCTGGGTCCACATCCAGGACAACATGAAGATGGGCCAGGCCGAGGGCGACGCCGGGGATCCCGTCGCCATCGTCCAGGAAGACGTGATCAACACCTACCGCCGCGTCGACAACTATGACGCCAAGCCCGGCGACGACTACTGGGCCGCCACCAAGGACTACTGGGCCGGCGTCCGCGCCGCCTGGGACGCGGTCGCGGCCGCCAACGGCGGGATCTACCTGGAAGAAGAGGCCAACCGCGGCGCCGTCACCGGCAAGCCGCTGATGGACTGGGCCGAGGAAATCCAGGCCGGGACCCTGACCACCGAAGCCGGCATCGCCCAGGCGCGCGACCTGATCGCCCGCGCCACGGTGGCTCCGACGAGCTGAGCCCTTCTTCCCCAAGGGGGAAGGATCAGGCTTCCCGCTCCAGCCAGCCCCGATACCGCACCAGCCGCCCGATCAGCGGCGCGGTGATGGTCACGTCGAAGACGAAGCGGCCCTGCTCATCCACCTCTTCGAAGGCCTGCGTCGATGGCCCTAGCGCGCGGGGCAAAGGGATCGGCCCTGCCCGCCAGCCCTCGACCCGATAGACCAGCCGCCCGTCCTCGGGCGTCAGGCCCAGGTCCATGCTCAGCGGCCCGAAGCGCTCATTGACCCGCCCGCCCGGACGCGGCCGCGACAGGATGCTGGCGAAGGCATGGCCGCCGATCCGGCGGCGCCAGACCGACCGGTCGCCGTCCGCGTCGATGGCCACCTCCGCCGGACAGTCGGCCTGCGCCTTCGGGAAGCCGACGATGCGGGCGATCAGCGCCGCCAGCGGGCTCGACGCGCCCTCGGTCGTCGCCCGTCCCCGCCACAGCGACCGCCCCGGCGTCTCATGCAGCGCCCGGACCGGCGCGGGCAGGCCGTCGAACGCCGGGCCGATGGCGCGGGCGTAGATCGCGCCCCGCTCCGCCCGCCTCTCCGTCGCCAGTCCGTGCGGCGCCATCTCGTCCGCGATCGCTTCCAGCGGCAACACGCCGACGCAAGGCCCCGCGCCCGGCGCGACCTGTCCGGCCGCGATGGCGCGGATCGCCGCCAGCG
>NZ_JAHFPF010000070.1 GCF_023259385.1 Brevundimonas sp.
TGCACGGCGGCTACGGCTATCTGAAGAACTATCCGCTGGAGCGCATCGTCCGCGACCTGCGCGTCCACCGCATCCTTGAAGGCACCAACGAGATCATGCGCGTGATCACGGCGCGTGAGATGATGCGGCAGTAGACGCCGCCGGAGTTGACCCGGCGCCCCGCCCCGTGGCCAGCTTCGCCGGTCCCGAACCGCCGGGGCAGGGGGAGCAGGCCATGTTGAGCATTCTGTTGCTGGCGTCGGTGTTGGGCATGCAGCAGCCGCCGGCCGCGCCCCGGCACTGGAGCGCCGTCACCTTCTCCACCCCGCCTCACGTCTCCTACCCGGACGGGGAGCGGGGCGTGCCCATGGTCCGGCTGAAGTGCGGGGTCGCGGAGGGCGGTCGCCCCGTCGACTGCGAGGTCGAGCGCCGTCTGCCCGAGGGGACGCGGCTGGGCGGCCGCCTGCTGCGCGCGATGGCCGGCGCCCGGCTGGCGGATCCCGGCGTCCGGCCCGGCGACACCTTCAGCCTGGACGTCTGGGTCTGCCCGCCGACCGCCAGGCCGAGCCCGACGCCGTGCCCCCGCCCGGACTGGCCCGCGGACAGCCCGGTGGACGGCGCGGTCACAGCCGACTAAGTCGGCCCGCATGACCACCGAGCCTGAAATCCTCACCCGCGTCGCCTCCGGCGTCGGCGTCATCACCCTGAACCGGCCCAAGGCCCTGCACGCGCTGAATCGCGCCATGTGCGACGCCATGATCGCGGCGCTCCTGGCGTGGCGCGAGGACGAGGCGGTCCAGTCGGTGCTGATCGACCATGCGGGCGAGCGCGGCTTCTGCGCCGGCGGCGACATCCGCATGATCGCCGAAAGCGGGGCAGGGGACGCCTCGGAGGCGAAGGCCTTCTTCAAGGCCGAGTACCAGCTGAACCACCTGCTGTTCGACTATCCCAAGCCGGTGACGGCCATCGTGGACGGCATCGTCATGGGCGGCGGCGTCGGGATCTCCGAGCCGGCCACGGTCCGCATCGCCACCGAGCGCACCACCTACGCCATGCCCGAGACCGGCATTGGCCTGTTCCCCGACGTGGGCGGCGGCTGGTTCCTGCCGCGCCTGCCGGGTCAGACGGGCGTCTGGCTGGCGCTGACCGGCGCGCGGCTGAAAGCGGCGGACACCGTCTTCCTAGGCATTCACACCCACTATCTGCCGACCGACGCCCTGGAGGCCTTCCGCGCCATCCTGTCCGTCGATCCGGCCTATCCCATCGATGTCGCCGACGGGCTGGAGGACGATGCGGGCGAGGCGCCGATCGAGGCCCATCTGGAGGCCATCGACCGCCTGTTCGCCTTCGACACGGTCGAGCAGATCTTCGCCGCGCTCGAAGCCGACGGCTCCGACTGGGCCCTGGCCCAGCTGGCGATCCTGAAGACCAAGTCGCCCCAGTCGCTCAAGGTCTCGCTGCGCCAGCTGCGCACCGGTGCGGCGCTGGAGACCTTCGCCGAGAACATGGCCATGGAATACGCCCTGGGCGGCCGCGTGGTTCGCACCCACGACTTCCAGGAAGGCGTCCGCGCCGTCATCGTCGACAAGGATAACGCCCCGAAATGGTCGCCCGCCGACCTGTCGGGCGTCACCGACGCCGTCCTGGACGCCCTGTTCGCGCCGTTGCCTGCGGGTGAAGAGTGGACGCCGCTGCCCTGAGCAGATGAGCCCTTGCATCGGGCCGGGTGAAGCGTAGCTTCCGCTGCGCAAAACAGGGATCCCCATGCTGAGAACCGCCGTCCTCGCCACCGTCTGCGCCATGGCCCTGTCGGGCTGCGTCATCATCGCCAACGAGAGCAGCGATGAGACCGTGGTTCACGCCACCCCGGCCGCCGCGTCCGTGTCGCCGGAGGCGCGCTACGCCGACGCCCTGTCCGACACCCGCCGCCTGCCCGAGGAGGTCGCCCGCGACCCGCTGCGCAAGCCGGCCGACATGCTGGCCCTGATGAACCTGCGGCCGGGCCACGTCATCGCCGACATCCGTCCGGAGGAGGGCTATTTCACCCGCCTGTTCGCGCCCGTCGTCGGCGCCGGCGGCCACGTCTACGCCTTCGTGCCCAATCAGACGGCGACCCGCGAGAACGCCTTCGCCGACACCCTGGCCTCGACCTACAGCAACACCAGCCGCGTCACCGGCGCGCTCGAGACCATGACCTTCGACCAGCCGCTGGACGTCGTCTTCATGGGCGAGGAGTACCACGACTTCACCATCCCCCGCTTCGGCGTGGACGTGGCGGCGATGAACCGCCGGGTGTTCGAGGTGCTGAAGCCGGGCGGCCTCTACGTCATCCTCGACCACCAGGCCGCCGACGGCGCCGGCATTTCGGTCTCGGGCAGTCTGCACCGCATCGAGGCCGCCGAGCTGCGCCGTCAGGTCGAGGCCGCCGGCTTCGTCTTCGACGGCGAAAGCAGCGCCGTCCGCGTCCCCGGCGACGACCATACGCTGACCGTCTTCGATCCCACGATCCGCGGCCGCACCGACCGCTTCGTCTACCGTTTCAGAAAGCCCGGCTGAGACCGGGTCTCACAGGAGGATAGTCCATGCGTCGCTCCCTGATCCCGGCGCTCGCCGCCGCCCTGCTGCTGACCGGCGCCGTCACGGCCCAGGCCGGCTCCGCGCCGGTCGTCGCGGCCGTCCAGTCGCCCGACTACGCCGCCGTCCTCGCTTCCCCGGTCCGCACGGACGAGGACCGCGCCCGCGACACGGCCCGCCACACCGCCGAGACCCTGGCCTTCACCGGCGTCCGGCCGGGCTGGAAGGTCGCCGACATGATCATCGGCGGCGGCTACTTCACCCGCGTCTTCTCCGCCGCCGTCGGACCGTCGGGCCACGTCACGGCCTGGCAGCCGGACGAGTTCATCGGCTTCCAGGCCTCCTATGGCGAGGCCGTCACCGCCGCCGACGCCCTGCCGAACGTGGACGGCGTCCACTCGGCCATCGGCGCGCCGGTCTTCCCGTCGGGACTGGACCTGATCTTCACGGCCCAGAACTATCACGACCTGCACCTGCGCCCGTTCGCGACGGACACGGCGGCCAAGGTCAATGCGGCGGCCTTCGCGGCGCTCAAGCCGGGCGGCGTCTACGTCATCATCGACCATGACGCGGTCGCCGGCTCGGACCTGACCGTGCCGCACACCCTGCACCGCATCGACCGCGCGACCCTGATCGCCGAGGTCGAGGCCGCGGGCTTCGTGCTGGACGGGTCCAGCGACATCCTGGCCAATCCCGCCGACCCCCGCACGGCCAACGTCTTCGACCCGGCGATCCGCGGCCACACCAGCCAGTTCCTGCTGCGGTTCAAGAAGCCGGGGTGAAGTGACTGGCCTTCTCCCTCCGCCCCGGCTAACCCGTCGGCAAAGTCAAAGGGAGACGCGCCATGACCACCACCATCGCCTTCATCGGCCTGGGCAACATGGGCGGCGGCATGGCCGCCAACCAGGCCAAGGCGGGGCACAAGGTGCTGGCCTTCGACCTGTCGCAGGCCGCGCTGGACCGCGCCGCCGCCGCGGGCTGCACCCCGGCCGCCAGCGTCACCGAGGCGGTGAAGGCCGCCGACATCGTCATCACCATGCTGCCCGCCGGTCCGCATGTGCTGAAGGTCTATTCCGAGCAGATCATCGGCGCCGCGCCGTCCTCGGCCCTGCTGCTGGACTGCTCGACCATCGACGTGGACACCGCCCGCAAGGTGGCCGGCCTGGCCAGGGAGGCGGGCTACGCCTTCGCCGACGCGCCCGTGTCCGGCGGCACCATGGCGGCCGACGCCGGCACCCTGGCCTTCATGGTCGGCTGCGACGAGCCCGACTTCGCCCGCATCGAGGCGGCGCTGGAGCCGATGAGCCGCGCCACGTTTAGGGCCGGCGACCACGGGGCGGGGCAGGCGGCCAAGATCTGCAACAACATGATCCTGGGCATCACCATGCTGGGAACCTGCGAAGCCATCGGCCTGGCCGAGAAGCTGGGCCTGGACCCGGTCAAGATGTTCGACATCGTCGCCAAGTCCTCGGGCCAGAGCTGGTCGACCACCACCTACTATCCGTGGCCCGGCCCGGTGCCGACCGCGCCGTCCAACCGCAACTACGAGGGCGGGTTCGCCGCCGCCATGATGCTCAAGGACCTCAAGCTGGCCCAGGACGCGGCGGCCAAGTCCGGCGCCTCCACCCCGCTCGGCGCCCAGACCGAGGCCCTGTTCCAGATGTTCAACGGCCTCGGCTACGGCGACAAGGACTTCTCGGCCATCCTGCAGCTGCTGCGCGGCAAGCTGGACGAACTGCCCCGGACCTGATCCGGGGCTTGATCCACCTCAATGCGGCGCACGGTCCTTCCGCCGATGCTCGCTCATGCGCACGAACGAAACTGAGAACCGTTATCAATTAGCGAGTTGCGACGATTTAGCCGCCTCCGCTGATAGACTTTCACCCGCACGGGGCGCACATACGCGCCGAACCGACAAGACCATGCGAGTGACAGGGTTGTTCGACTACAAGGCCGCATTCCAGACCGCTGTTGAGCAGGTGAAGAGCGAGGGGCGCTACCGCGTCTTCGCCGATCTGAAGCGCGTGCGCGGTCAGTTCCCGCTGGCCAAGCGCCGCCGCGCCGACGGCTCCGAACAGGACGTCGTGGTCTGGTGCTCGAACGACTACCTCGGCATGGGCCAGCATCCGGTGGTGCTGGAGGCCATGCAGGCCGAGATCGACCAGGTCGGCGCCGGCGCCGGCGGCACCCGCAACATTTCCGGCACGACCCGTTCGGCGGTCGACCTCGAGGCCGAGCTGGCCTCGTGGCACCAGAAGGAAGCGGCGCTTCTCTTCACCTCGGGCTACGTCGCCAACGAGGCGACCCTGACCACGCTGCAGCGCATCCTGCCGGGCCTGATCACCTTCTCCGACTCGCTGAACCATGCCTCGATGATCGCGGGCATCCGCAACGGCGGCGGCGAGCGGCACATCTTCGCCCACAACGACCTGGAACACCTCGAGGCCCTGCTGGCCGCGGCCCCGGCCGACGCGCCCAAGCTGATCGCCTTCGAGAGCGTCTATTCGATGGACGGCGACATCGCCGACCTGGCCGGCACCATCGCGCTGGCGAAGAAGTACAACGCCCTGACCTACCTCGACGAAGTCCATGCGGTCGGCCTGTACGGCGCGACCGGCGCGGGCGTGGCCGAGCGCGACGGCGTGCTGGACGGCATCGACATCGTCGAATGCACCCTGGGCAAGGCCATCGGCGTCATGGGCGGCTATATCGCCGCCGACGCCGTGATCGTGGACGCGGTCCGCAGCTGGGCCTCGGGCTTCATCTTCACCACCAGCCTGCCGCCCGCCCTGACCGCCGGCGCGCTCGCCTCGGTCCGTCACCTGAAGGCCCACCCGGAACTGCGCGACGCCCATCAGGAGCGCGCCGCGACGCTCAAGGCCCGCCTCGCCGCGGCCGGCATTCCGGTCATGGAATCGGAAAGCCACATCGTCCCGGTCTTCGTGGGCGATCCGGTGCACACCAAGATGATCTCGGACATGCTGCTCGAGCAGCACGGGGTCTACGTCCAGCCGATCAACTATCCGACCGTCCCCAAGGGCACCGAGCGCCTGCGCTTCACGCCATCGCCGAACCACACCGACGCGATGATGGACGATCTGGTCAAGGCGATGGACGCCCTGTGGACCCACTGCAACGTGGCGCGCCTGCCCGCGGTGGCCTGACCTTTCTGACCCGGGAAGGGAGGTGACATGACTTCCGACGATCCCGGCGAAGTGATCTTCGAGCTGACCCGCAACGGCGCCTATCTGAAATGCTCGGCGATCCACGTCGCCACCGGCCGCGAGGTCTCGGCCATGGGCCCGGTGCACGAGCCGGAGGGGCTGAAGCGCGTCGCGCTGGCCAAGCTGAAGCGGGCGCTGGCCCAGGGCTGATCCCGTTCGCCACCGGATCGATCCCTCCTGACAGACTGCTGCCATTTCCTGACAATCGGGTGGGCTACAACAGCGTTGAAACCGAGGAGGAGCTTGCCATGACCCTGACCGCATCCTGCCACTGCGGCGCTATCAAGATCGAGGTTCCGGGCCTCCCGGCCGAGGCCAAGGAGTGCAACTGCACCTACTGCCACCGCACGGGCGCGGTCTGGGGCTATTACGCGCCCGAGGACCTGCGGATCACGACCGCCGGCGAGCCGGCCCGCGACTACGCGCCCAGCGGCATGAACCACCATCATTTCTGCGGCCAGTGCGGCGGCAACACCCACGGCTTCAGCCCGGACTGGGCGTCCCTGTACAACAACGACGGCACGTTGAAGCCCGGAATGAAGGAGGGGATTCCCGAGCGTCAGAACGCGGCGATCAACCTGCGCATGATCGACGACCTGGACCTGTCCACGCTGGCGATCACCAAGGTCGACGGCCGCAACAGCTGGTAGGCGTTCGCGACCCCCGTTCCGAAGCGGGACACTAGATGTTGTGGTCGGCGGCGCCGGGGCCTAGATAGGTCGGCATCCAGACCACCACTCTAGTATTCGGGGACGCGAGTGACCGCCTTCACCCACGCTGACTATTTCTCGAAGTCCCTCGCGGACGCCGATCCGGAGATCTTCAAGGGGATTCGGGGCGAGCTGGGCCGTCAGCAGGAGCAGATCGAGCTCATCGCGTCCGAGAACATCGTCTCCCAGGCGGTGCTGGAGGCGCAGGGCTCGGTCCTGACCAACAAATACGCCGAGGGCTATCCCGGCCGCCGCTACTATGGCGGCTGCGAGTTCGTCGACGTCACCGAGAACCTGGCCCGCGAGCGCGCCAAGGCGCTGTTCGGCGCCGCCTTCGCCAACGTCCAGCCGCACTCGGGGGCCCAGGCCAACCAGGCGGTCTTCTTCACCCTGCTGCAGCCCGGCGACACCTTCCTGGGCATGGACCTGGCCTGCGGCGGGCACCTGACCCACGGTTCGCCCGCCAACCAGTCGGGCAAGTGGTTCCGCCCGGTGACCTACAAGGTCAATGAGGACGATCACCTGATCGACTACGACCACGTCGCCGAGATGGCCCAGAAGGAGAAGCCCAAGCTGATCCTCGCCGGCGCCAGCGCCTATTCGCGCCACATCGACTTCAAGCGCTTCCGCGAGATCGCGGACTCGGTCGGCGCCTATCTGATGGTCGACATGGCCCACTACGCCGGCCTGATCGCCGGCGGCGTCTATCCGGACCCGATCCCGCACGCCCACGTGGTCACCACCACGACGCACAAGACCCTGCGCGGTCCGCGCGGCGGCATGATCCTGTCCAACGACATCGAGCTGGGCAAGAAGATCAACTCGGCGGTCTTCCCCGGCCTGCAGGGCGGCCCGCTGGAGCACGTCATCGCCGCCAAGGCCGTGGCCTTCGGTGAAGCCCTCAAGCCCGAGTTCAAGCTCTACGCCCAGCAGGTCGTGAAGAACGCCCAGGCCCTGTCGGCCGTGCTGATCGACCGCGGCCTGGCCATCGTCTCGGGCGGCACCGACAGCCACCTGGCCCTGGTCGACCTGCGGCCCAAGGGCGTCACCGGCAAGGCCACCGAGCACCAGCTCGAGATGGCGCTGATGACCTGCAACAAGAACGGCGTGCCGTTCGACACCGCGCCCTTCACCGTCACCTCGGGCGTCCGCCTGGGCACTCCGGCGGGCACCACGCGCGGCTTCGGCGAGGCAGAGTTCCAGCAGATCGGCCACTGGATCGCCGACGTCGTCTCCTCGATGAACGGCGGGGACGAAGCCGATCCGGCCGTGGTCGCGGCCGTCGCCGCCCAGGTGCGCGAGCTCACGCACCGCTTCCCGATCTACGGATAAGCGCGCGATGAAGTGCCCCTTCTGCGGAAACCCGGACACCCAGGTGAAGGACAGCCGCCCGTCGGATGACGGCGCGGCCATCCGCCGCCGGCGGTCCTGCCCGCAGTGCAACGGGCGCTTCACCACCTTCGAACGGGTCCAGCTGCGCGAGCTGATGATCCTCAAGCGCAACGGCCGCCGCACGCCCTTCGACCGCGACAAGCTGGAGCGGTCGCTCGGCATCGCCCTGCGCAAGCGCCCGGTTCAGCCCGAGCAGATCGAACAGCTGGTCAGCCGCATCACCCGCCAGCTGGAAAGCCTGGGCGAGACCGAGATCCCGTCCTCGACCGTCGGCGACTTCATCATGAAGGCGCTCAAGGGCGTCGATGAGGTCGCCTACGTCCGCTACGCCTCGGTCTACAAGGACTTCCGCCACACCGGCGATTTCGCCCGCTTCCTCGGCGACGAGGGTCTGGACGACGAGTCCGGATCGCGCTGATGCGCCCCGCGTCCACGACGATGACGGTCACCCTGAAGCTGGCGACCTCCCTCGACGGTCGCATCGCCACCGCCTCCGGTGAATCCAAATGGATCACCGGCGAAGCCGCGCGGCTGCAGGGACACCGCCTGCGCGCCGCTCATGACGCCATCCTCGTCGGCGTCGAGACCGTCCTGGCCGACGACCCCGAACTGACCGCCCGCCTGCCGGGCCGCCCGGTGGACCAGCCCCTGCGCGTGGTCCTCGACAGCCGCCTGCGCACGCCGCCGACCGCCAGGGTGGCCGGCGGGGACGCGCTGATCCTGACGGCGTCCGAACCGGTCCCCATCGGCTCCGCCACGGTCGAACGGGTCGAGGCCCTGGACGGCCGCCCGGCCCCCGCCGCCGTCCTCGCCGCCCTCCGCAGCAAGGGCGTGGCCTCGGTCCTGATCGAGGGGGGCGGGCAGGTCGCCGCCTCCTTCCTGCGCGCCGGTCTGGTCGACCGCATCGAGTGGTTCCGCGCGCCCGTCCTGCTGGGCGGCGACGGACGGCCCTGCGTCGCCGCCCTGGCGCTTGCAAACCTGGCCGACGCCCCCAAGTTCCGGCGTCTGTCCGCCGAACCCGTCGGCGACGACCTGTGGGAACGCTATGACGCCCTCCGCTGAGTTCGCGCCGGCCCATCCGGACGCTTCGGACGCATCGGACGGTGTTTTTCCGGGTCCGATCCGCACTGTTCGCACCCTGTTTTTTCCGTCCAAGGCCGCCTGAATGTTCACCGGAATCGTCACCGACATCGGCCGCGTCCGTAAGGTCGAGCAGACCGCGCGTGACCGCCGCTACGAGATCGAGACCGTCTGGGACACCGCCGGCATCGACCTGGGCGCCTCGATCAGCCACGCGGGCTGCTGCCTGACGGTCACCGAGAAAGGCCCCGGCTGGTTCGCGGTCGAGGTCTCGGGCGAGACCCTGTCCAAGACCAACCTGGGCGACTGGACCGAGGGCCATCGGGTCAATCTGGAACGCGCGGCCCGGCTGGGCGACGAGATGGGCGGCCACGTCGTCTCGGGCCACGTCGACGGGCTGGGCAAGGTCGTCTCGATCACGCCGGACGGCGGCTCGCACCGCATCGAGATCGAGGCCCCGGCGCCGCTGCACCGCTTCATCGCCTCCAAGGGCTCAATCACCGTCGACGGCGTCTCCCTGACCGTGAACGCGGTCGAGGGGCGCGTTTTCGTACTTAATCTTATACCCCACACCTGGGACGTGACGACGCTCGGCCAACTGAAAATCGGCGACGACGTGAATCTCGAGATCGACATGCTGGCGCGATACCTCGCGCGGTGGCAGGAGACGGCGTAATGCAACTGGCCGCGAACATGAACGACAGCCCCATCAGCCCCATCGAGGACATCCTCGAGGACGCCCGCAACGGGCGGCCCTACATCCTCGTCGACGCCGAGGATCGCGAGAACGAGGGCGACATCATCATCCCGGCCCAGTTCGCCACGCCGGACCAGATCAACTTCATGATCAAACAGGCCCGCGGCCTGGTCTGTCTGGCCATGACCGCCGACCGCGCCCGCCAGCTGCGCCTGCCGCCGATGGCCGCCGACAACCGCGAAAGCATGACCACCGCCTTCACCGTCTCGATCGAGGCCAAGGACGGGGTCACCACGGGCATCTCCGCCGCCGACCGCTCGCGCACCATCCATGTCGCGACCGACCCGTCCAAGGGCGTGGACGACATCGTCTCGCCCGGCCACATCTTCCCGCTGGTCGCCCGCGACGGCGGCGTCCTGGTCCGCGCCGGCCACACCGAGGCGGCCGTGGACATCAGCCGCATGGCCGGCCTGAACCCCTCGGGCGTCATCTGCGAGATCATCAAGGACGACGGCGAGATGGCCCGCATGCCGGACCTGATCGCCTTCGCCCAGCTGCACGGCCTCAAGATCGGCACCATCGCCGACCTCATCGCCTACCGCCGCCGCACCGAGCGCTTCGTCGAGCGGATCATGGACACGCCGTTCGAGAGCGTCCACGGCGGCCCGTTCCGGCTGATGCTCTACAAGAACACCATCGAGGGCAACGAGCACGTCGCCCTGGTCCACGGTCGGATCGAGCCGGGCAAGCCGACCCTCGTGCGCATGCACCAGGTCGACTTCGCCGCCGACCTGCTGGGCCATGTCGAGGCCCGCCAGTGCTACATCCCGCAGGCGCTGAAGGCGATCAGCGACCATGACGGCGCCGGCGTCACTGTCTTCCTGCGCGACCCCGACCTGCACGGCCTGGCCGAACGCCTGGCCGGCGTCGAGAGGCCCAAGGCGGTCGACCGCTCGCTGCGCAACTACGGCGTCGGCGCCCAGATCCTGCTGGATCTCGGCGTGCGCGACATGATCGTGATGAGCTCGACGCGCCCCAATCCCACCGCGCTGGAAGGCTACGGCCTGCGTATCGTCGGCTGGCGCGACATGGACGGAGAAGACCAATCGTAAGCGATCCCATCCGCGTCCTCATCGTCGAGGCGCGCTTCTATGACGACCTGGCCGACGCCCTGCTGGAAGGGGCGAAGGACGCCCTGCGCGAACAGGGGGTCCAGTTCGACGTGATCTCCGTTCCGGGCGCGCTGGAGGTGCCGACCGCGATCGCCCTGGCCGTCGAGGCCGGGCGCTATCCGACCGCGCCGCGCTATGACGGCTTCGTCGCCCTGGGGACGGTGATCCGCGGCGAGACCTACCATTTCGAGATCGTCTCGGATCAGTCGGCCGCCGGCATCACCCAACTGGGCCTGAACGGCGTGGTGGTCGGCAACGGCATCCTGACGACCGAGGACGAGGACCAGGCCTGGGCCCGCGCCCGTCGCAGCGAGGGCGACAAGGGCGGCGGCGCCGCGCGCGCCGCGCTCGACCTCATTGCCTTGCGCAAGCGGCTGCGCGTAGGACTGGGCGCGTGACCGAACCCAACAGCCTCAAGTCCGTCCTCGAGCAACTCGCCGAGGCCGAGAAGTCCCGCGCCGAACCGGCCCTGACCTCGCGTCAGCGCCGGGCCCGCACCGTCGCCCGCCTCGCCGCCGTCCAGGCGCTCTACCAGATGGAGCTGGCCGGGGAGGGGGTGGACACCGTCATCACCGAGTTCTCGAACCACCGCTTCGACGCCGACATCGAGGGCGAACCCCTCGCCGAGGCCGATGAGGCCTATTTCGCCGCCATCGTGCGCGGCGTGGTCGGCCACCAGCGCGCCATCGACGAGTCGGTGAAGGCCCGCCTGGCGTCCAACTGGCGTCTGGAGCGGCTGGACTCGACCCTGCGCGCCCTGCTGCGCGCCGGCGCCTGGGAGCTGCGCGAAAGCCGCGACGTGCCCAAGGAGATCGTCATCGACGAATATGTCGAACTGGCCAAGGCCTTCTTCGACGACTCCGAGGCCAAGTTCGTCAACGCGGCGCTCGACGGCGTCGCCCGGGACGTGCGCGGCTGATCCCATGCCGGCAATCGACGTCGCCGGTGAGTTCGAGACGATCCGGCGGCTGTTCGCCCCGCTGGCCCATCCCGAATGGGGCAGGGGCCTGCTGGACGACGTCGCCGTGGTTCCGTCCCGGCCCGGCTTCGACCTGGTCCTGACCAAGGACACCATCGTCGAGGGCGTCCACTTCCTGCCGACCGATCCACTCGACACGGTGGCCCAGAAGCTGCTGCGGGTGAACCTGTCCGACCTCGCCGCCAAGGGCGCCGAGCCCTTCGGCTACCTGCTGTCCTGCGGCTGGTCCGAGCGCTGCGGCTGGCCCGAGCGGCAGGCCTTCGCCAAGGGACTGGCCGACGATCAGAAGGCCTTCGGCGTCGCCCTGCTGGGCGGCGACACGGTGGTCACGCCCGGTCCCGCGACCTTCTCGGCCACCCTGATGGGCTGGTCGCCCAAGGGGAAGACGGTCAGCCGCGCCGGCGCCCGTCCCGGGGACCTGGTCTTCGTCACCGGCTTCATCGGCGACGGCTGGCTGGGCCTTCAGGCCGCGCGGGAGAAGCTGGGGCTCGCGCCCGAGCGCCTCGCCGCCCTCGTCGAGCACTACCGCCGCCCGATCCCCCGCCTGATCTTCGCCGACGCCATCCGCGACATGGCCACGGCCTCCGTGGACGTCTCCGACGGCCTGATCGCCGACCTGGGCCATATCGCCGGGGCCAGCCGCGTCGGCCTGGACATCGATCTGGAGGTCACGCCCCTGTCCCCGGCCGGGCAGGCCTGGTTCGCCGGGCGGGTGGACGAGCAGGCGGCGCTGGAGACCCTGGCCACCGGCGGCGACGACTATGAGATCGCCTTCACCGCCGCCGCCAAGGACGAGCCCGCCCTGCGCCGCGAGGCCGAGCGCCGCCACATCTGGCTGACCTGCCTGGGCCGGGTCGTCGAGGGCAAGGGCGTCACCGCCCGCTTCGCCGGCCAGCCGGTCCAGATCGCGGCGACCGGCTTCACCCACGGCTGACAACGAAATCTCAAGGCGTCTGGGGCAGGGTGTCCCCATGCGCCGTCGTGACCTCCTCTCTGCCGCCGCCGTCCTGCCCGCCGCGGCTGTCGCCTCGACGGCCGCCGCCGGCGACGCCCCCCGCTCGTCCGGCGGGGCGACGGTCAACATCTCGGGTGTCGGACTGCCGGTCATCGCCGAGGGCCGGCTGCGCAACTACGTCTTCGTCTCCATGCGCCTGCACCTGGGCGGTTCGGCCACCGTGGAATCCATGCGCGGCAAGGAGGCCTACCTCCGCGACGCCCTGGTCCGCGCCGGTCACCGCACGCCCTTCATCGTGCCCAACGACTGGACCCGCATCGACACCGTCCTGATGTCGGCCAGCCTGATGCGCGCCGCCGCCGCCATCGTCGGCCGCGGCTCGATCGCGCGCGTCGAGATCATCAGCCAGGCCCCGCGCTGGCGGACCGGCCTGCGGGCCGGCTGAACACCGTTCACCATCCCCTGTTGCGTCACTCCGACGCATTTGGCACGCTTCCCCCGTTATCCCGAGTGGTCGCCCCTGACGCGACCGTTGCGCACGGGGGGACCGGAAGGCGGAGAGAGGCGAAAACGCCCGCCGCGCCAAGGGTCCGGGCGCCCTACACACAGGGTTTGGAAACGCCATGTCTAACTATCTGTGGCTTGTCATAGCCGCGGGCGGTCTCGGAATTCTCTACGGAGCGATCCAGACGGCCGCCTTGATGAAAGCTCCCACCGGCAACGACCGCATGCGCGAGATCGCGGCCGCCATCCAGGAGGGGGCCTCCGCCTATCTGCGCCGCCAGTACATGACCATCGGCGCCGTCGGCGTCGTCATCCTGATCGCCGCCTACCTGCTGATCGGCCAATGGGCCGCCCTCGGCTTCCTGATCGGCGCCGTGCTTTCGGGCGCGGCCGGGTTCGCCGGCATGCTGATCTCGGTCCGGGCCAACGTCCGCACCGCCCAGGCGGCCTCCGAGAGCCTGTCCAAGGGGCTGGACCTCGCCTTCCGCTCGGGAGCCATCACCGGCATGTTCGTGGCCGGCGGCGCCCTGCTGGGCGTGGCGGGCTACTACGCCTTCCTGACCGCCGGGCTCGGGCTTGAGAACACCAGCCGCGAGGTCATCGACGGCCTGGTCGCGCTGGGCTTCGGCGCCTCGCTGATCTCGATCTTCGCGCGGCTGGGCGGCGGCATCTTCACCAAGGGCGCCGACGTCGGCGGCGACATGGTGGGCAAGGTCGAGG
>NZ_JAHFPF010000071.1 GCF_023259385.1 Brevundimonas sp.
GCCGGTCCGTTGTCGAGATCCAGAAGCTGTTCGATCAGCAGGTCGGCGGCGACCTTGAGGAACTTCACGTCCGAACGCTGCAGGTCGGCGAAGTCGAGGTCCAGCGTCTGGACCTTGTCCAGCGAGAAGCGGAAGCCGAGGTCCGCCAGCTTGGCCATGTTGCGGGCCTCGACGGCGCCGCGGGCGTCGAACACGGCCTGGCCCAGCTCGAAGATCAGGGCCTGGTTCAGGTCGCGGTTCTCGCTCAGGAAGTCGAGGAACTGCGGGAAGAAGGTCTCATCGCCCAGCGAGGACAGGGCCACATTGCAGAAGACGCCGACCTTGCGGTCCTGACGGGCCAGGCGGCGCACGATCTGGGCGCAGCGGAACAGCAGCAGGTTGTCGATGGCGGGCACCAGCCCCTCGCCCTCGGCGACGGACAGATACTCGGCCGGCATCATCACCCGGTCGTCGGCGGCGCGCAGGCGGGTGAAGCTTTCGTAGAAGATGGTCCGGCGCTGCGGCAGGGAGACCACCGGCTGCAGGTAGAGGTCGACCCGGTTCTCGGCCAGGGCCTCGTGGATGGTCTGCAGCAGGACGTTGGACTGCTGGCGGTGACGCGCCTCGAACGGGCTGGCGGGGACCGGTTGCTGGACCCGCTCCTCGATGGAGACGCTCATCTGCTGGATCAGGGTCTCCAGCATGCGGACTTCGCCCGACAGCTGCTCGGTCGAGGTCAGGGCTCCGGCCTCGATGGCCTGGGCCAGTTCGGTCAGGGCGCCCTGTGTGGACTCCATCGCGTCGGCCAGCAGGCGGTGGGCCTCGCGGACCTGGTCGATTTCCTTCTTCAGGGCGGCGCGCTGAGTTCGTCCGACGACCAGGACGTGGATCGCCATCAGCAGGCCCGCGGTGCCGAAGCCGGCGGCCACGCCTGCGCCGCCGCCGAGACCCGCGCGCCACAGGAAGGCGCCGACGGTCATCGCCAGGAACAGGTAGCCGAAGAACAGAAAGCCGTTGGTTATGGCGCGCATGGGGTACGGAGTTTCCGCCTTCCCGGATGGAATCGCCCGAGTATCGGGGTATCACGGCAATACGCATAGGGTCCGAACACGGATTCTCCCCACGCTTTCGAGGTTAACGATGGAATTGTTCGACCTGACCGGCAAGGTCGCGGTGATCACCGGCTCCTCAAAGGGCATCGGCAAGGCGATCGCCGAGCGGATGGCCGAGCACGGCGCCAAGGTCGTGATCTCGTCGCGCAAGGCCGGCCCTTGTGACGAAGTGGCTCAAGCGCTGAACGCCAAGCACGGCGAGGGCACGGCCATCGCCGTCCCGGCCAACATCGCCTCGAAGGAAGAACTGCAGCGGCTGGTCGACGAGACCATCGCCGCCTTCGGCCAGATCGACATCCTGGTCTGCAACGCGGCGTCCAATCCCTACGCCGGGCCGATGGGCGGCATCACGGACGACCAGTTCCAGAAGATCTTCCATAACAACGTCCTGGCCAACCATTGGCTGATCCAGATGGTCGCGCCGCAGATGGTGGAGCGGAAGGACGGGGCCATTCTGGTGATCTCGTCGGTCGGCGGCCTGCGCGGCAACGCCCTGATCGGCGCCTACAACGTGTCCAAGGCGGCGGACATGCAGCTGGTGCGCAACCTGGCGGTCGAGTTCGGCGCGTCGAACGTGCGGGTCAACTGCATCGCGCCGGGCCTGATCCAGACCGACTTCGCCCGCTACCTGTGGGAGAACGAGGAAGTGCTGAAGGTCACCGTCGAGCCCAATCCGATGAAGCGCATCGGCCAGCCGGACGAGATCGCGGGCACCGCCGTCTATCTGTGCAGCAAGGCGGCGGCCTATGTGACCGGCCAGACCCTGGTCGTGGACGGCGGGCTGACGATTGCCTGGTGACGGTCCCAAGGTGAGCTTCGGCCAGGATCTGGCCTGGCGGCTGGAAGGCGTGGCCTTCGCCGGCCTGATCGGCCTCATGCGACTGCTGGGGCTGACGCGGGCCTCCGCGGTCGGCGGCTGGCTGCTGAAAGCCCTGGGGCCGATGACCGGCACCCAGAAGACGGTGATGCGCAACCTGCGCATCGCCTTCCCGGACATGCCGCGGGCCGAGCGCGAGGCCCTGGCGACCGCCCAGTGGGAACAGACCGGCCGCACCTTCGCCGAGACCCTGGTGATGGATCAGCTGACCCCGGCGTCGGGACGGATCGAGATCGTCGGCATCGAGCGGCTGCACGCCATTCGCGACAGCGGCAGGCCGGCGGTGCTGGTCTCGGGCCACATGGCCAATATCGAGGTGATGGCGGCGGTGATCGTGGCGGCGGGCGTGCCCTGCCAGGTGACCTATCGCGCGGCCAACAATCCCTATGTCGACAAGCAGATCCGCGAGGCGCGGGCCCGCTACGGCGTGACCCTGTTCGCGCCCAAGGGCGGCGACGGCGCGCGCGAGCTGCTGGCCGGGATGGCGCGCGGCGAGTCCGTGGCCCTGATGAACGACCAGAAGTTCTCGGAAGGCCCCGAGGTGACCTTCTTCGGTCAGCCGGTGAACGCGGCGCCGGGGCCCAGCCGGCTGGCCCTGCGGTTCGGAACCTTCATCCAGCCGATGTCGGTGGTGCGCCTGCCGGGCGTGCGCTTCCGCGTGACGGCGCATGAACCGATCGAACTGGAGAAGACCGGCGACCGGTCGGGCGACATCGTCCGCGGCGTGCAGGCGATCACCACCTTCATCGAGGATCGGGTGCGCGAGCATCCGGTCGACTGGTTCTGGGTCCACAAGCGCTGGCCGCAGAAGGTCTATGACGCGCTGGACGCCGAGCGCTAGACCATTTTTGCTTCAGGTCGGATCGACCTGAATCCAAAAAATGGTCCAGCATCAAACTGGAGCGAAATCTGAGCCGAGCCGGACTACGTCCAACTCGACCGATTTCGCTCTAGACCGCCTCAGACCTCGTGCGGCCGGTCCGTGGCGCGGCGCTTGGGCCCCTTGTCGTCGGCGCTCTGCACCCGGCGGCGGTCGGGCCCGAAATAGCCGTCGGTCTTCACGAACGGGCGTGGGCGGAAGATCACCGCCTGGATGCGGTCCAGAATGGCCTTGGCGGTGATCGGCTTGACCACGAACTCGTTCACCCCGGCGTCGCGCGCCTCGTAGACGCGCGTCTTCTCGGAGTGGCCGGTCATCATGATGATCGGCAGATAGGGATTGGCGCTGTCGGGACTGTTGCGCACCAGGCGGGTGAACTCGACGCCGTCCAGCGGAAACATGTTGAAGTCGACGATGACCAGATCAACGGCATGGTCGCGCAGGATTTCGAGCGCGGCGGCGCCGTCGGCGGCCTCGCGCAGCTTGCGGATTCCGGCGGACTGAAGAACAGCGGAGGTGATCGCCCTCATGTGCTGGTTATCGTCAACCAGAAGAACCTGAAGGGCGGCGAGGGAAGACATGCAGGACAGCTTGGTGGAGACGGCCAAACCGTCGGCGTTCGCGACGTCTAGGGCCGGATTCGGCCCGCGTCTATCAGCGAACGCTGTTTCAACTTTAGCGTAAACGGCTAAGCTTGCTCAGGATTTGACCAGCAGCGACGGATCGAGGTTCCGATCGCGCCATTTCATGCGCCAGCACAGGTGGGGACCGGTCGCTCGCCCGGTCATGCCGACCCGCCCGATCAGATCGCCGCGCATCAGATCCTGCCCTTCCCGGACCTCCAGCCGCGACTGGTGCAGATAGGCGGTGATCAGGCCCTGACCGTGATCAATCAGGACCAGCCCGCCCTCGAAATGCAGCGACGGCTGGGCCAGGGTCACCCGGCCGGGCGCCGGCGCGCGAATGGCCGAGCCCTGCGGCGCGGCCAGGTCGATGCCGAAATGGGGCCGGGCGGGCGTGCCGTTCAGCACGCGCTGGGCGCCCCAGCGGCTGGTGATGCGGAAGCTCTCCAGCGGCCAGGCGAAGCCGTCACGGAAGCCGTCCGCGTCGGTACGGCTGGCGAAGCCCTCGGTCTTGAGCAGAACCTCGTCCCGGATGCGGGCCAGCAGGGCCGGGTCCGAGGGCTCCACCGTCGCCGGCGGCAGGCCGTTGACCGCCGTGGAGGGGAAGGTCCCCGCCGCGATGGACAGCACCCGGCGGGCCGAGCGGCCGTCCGACCGGGCCTCGATCTCGACGCTGCCCGCCGCATCGCGGTCGAAGCCGACGATGAACCATCCGTCGGCCGAGGCGGCGGTCAGGGATTCGCCGTCGACGAAGACCAGCGCCCGCGGCCAGGTCCGGCCGATGGCGTGGCCGCCCTGTACGAAGCGGCCGGTCAGGTCGAGGTCGGAGCCCGTGGTCTGCGCGCGGGCGGCGCCGGCGGCCAGAAGCGCCGCGCTGCCGGCGAGCAGGCCGCGCCGGTCCAGCATCAGGGCTGCTGGCCCAGCCGCTGGAAGGCCTCTTCGGGGCCGGCGTAGGCTTCCTGAAGCCGGGCCGACCAGTACCGCAGGGTTTCCAGCGGGATCGGTTTTCCGGAGACGGCGCAGGTGACGACACGCCCGGGCTTCAGGACGGCGAATTCGCCATCGCCGTAGTGGAGCGTCGCCTGTTCACCGGGAGATTGGACCATAACGACAGCCTAGCTTGAGCGAACGGGAAGCGCCAAGGCCCTGGCCGACCCTGTCGGGCTAAAAACGCCGAATCCCGCCTTCCCGGCGCATCCGACGCGGATCAGCCGGAAAAAGTGCACTCGGAAAAAATGGAGTGCACATTGTGCACAAATTCGCCTGAGGCGGGGGAAATCGAACGGGCTCAACCGGAGCGTCGGGCGTGTTTGATTGTCAAAGATCCGAGGACCGGCACCCTAGCAGGGGGACGCGTCGAATCTGGGCGTAGGGGTGATCCGAGGCTCCGCTCCACCGGTCATCCCGGCCGGAGCGCTGGAGATGCGGCTAGAACAGATCGCCCTGCCCCGGAGCGGCGGGCTTGGGCTTCGCCGCCGGGCGCGGTTTGGGCTCCACGAGCGCCGGAGACGGGGACGCCCCCTCCCCCTCTATCCGCGCGCCCTTCGAGCCGTCGGCGAAGACCAGACGCACGGCCTGACCGTCGTGCAGCCCGGCCGCGGAGGCGATCATGGCCCCCTCTGCATCCTCCACACGGGCGAAGCCGGGCTTGGGCCGCTTCGGATCAAGGGTCGCCAGCGCCCGCGACAGGGCGGCCAGCCGGGTCTCATCCCGCTCAAGCCGGCGCGGCAGCAGCGGATCGAACCGCCCGGTGACGGCGGTCAGGCGATCCCGGCGCCGCTCGGTGGCGCGATCCAGCAGCCCCCGCGACAGGCGGGCTGAAACCGAGGCGTACTGCCGTTCGTGCACCGCGACGTTGCGATGGAGGGCTGAGCCGAGGCGGCTTCCGGCGTGATCCAGCCGCTGCTGCGGCAGGGCCAGCAGGTCCTCGGGCCGGGCCGGCAGGCCGCGGGCGGCGGCGCGCAAACGGGTGCGGCGGTCTTCCAGCAACCGTCCCCCGGCGCGGGCCAGGCGGCGCTCGAAATCGGCCACGGCGTACTGCAGGTCGGCCAGCACCGGGGTGGCGATCTCGGCGGCGCCGGTCGGCGTCGGCGCGCGGCGGTCCGAGACGAAGTCGATCAGGGTGGTGTCGGTTTCGTGCCCGACGGCCGAGATGATCGGGATGGAGGCGGCGGCGACCGTGCGGGCCAGCCCCTCGTCGTTGAAGCACCACAGGTCCTCGACCGAGCCGCCGCCCCGCGCGACGATGACCACGTCGGGACGCGGAACGGGGCCGTCAGGCGTCATCGCATCGAAGCCGCGAATGGCGTTGGCGACCTGGCCCGCCGCGGCGTCGCCCTGGACCACCACCGGCCAGACGATGACGCGGCACGGCCAGCGCTCGGCGATGCGGTGCAGGATGTCGCGGATCACCGCGCCGGTCGGGCTGGTGATGACGCCGACCTTGGCCGGGAAGGCGGGGATGGACTTCTTGCGCGCGGCCTCGAACAGCCCCTCGCCGGCCAGCCTGGTCTTCAGCCGCTCCAGCTGGGCCAGGAGGGCGCCGGCGCCGGCGGCCTCCATGCTCTCGATGACGATCTGGTACGACGAGCGGGCCGGATAGCTGGTGATCTTGCCGGTGACGATGACCTCCAGCCCCGACTCGGGCCGTACGCCGAGGCCCCGGACCGAGCCCTTCCAGATCACGCCGTCGATGGCGGCCTTGTCGTCCTTGAGCGTCAGATAGACGTGGCCCGAGGCGTGGTGGTTCACCTTGGAAATCTCGCCGCGCAGGCGGACATGGCCGAACCGGTCCTCCAGCGTGCGCTTCAGGGCGAACGACAGTTCCGAGACCGTCTGGGGCGGATTGTTGTCGCGCGGCGCCTGCGGTTCGTCCGCCGGGCCTTCGAAGACGTAGTCGTCGGTCATGGCGTCAGCCTAGACCATTTTTGCTTCAGGTCGGATCGACCTGAATCCAAAAAATGGTCCAGCATCAAACTGGAGCGAAATCTGAGCCGAGTTGAACTTCGTCCAACTCGACCGATTTCGCTCTAGCGAGGCGCGGAGCCGGGCGAAACTCAGAACCGCTTCGTCAGGCCGATGCTGATCACCCGACCGCGCGGATCGGCGGCGATCGGATCGTAGCCGAGCGCGAACTGGGCCAGCGGCGGGTCGGAATCCGCCACGTTCATGACGCCCAGCGAGAGGTCCAAGGCCGAAGAGAGGGCCCGGACGTACTGCAGGTCCACCGTGGTCCAGTGATCGATGGTCGGATCGGTGATGCCGCTGCGGTCGTTGCGATAGCCGCCGGTGTAGTGGGCCAGGACGGTGATGGTGTCGCTCGGCCCCGACCAGCCGAGGGCGAACTCGCCCCGGTCCTGCGGCATCGACCGCGCGAGGGTGTTCAGATTGGTCGAGCCCAGGCCCGAGGTGGTCGGCGCGCCAGGCGCCAGGCGGATGTCGTAGCGGTCCACGTACGTCCACGTCGCCGAGGCCGAGAAGCGGCCGTCGAACAGGTCGCGTTCATAGCGAGCCGAGAGATCCAGCCCCTGGGTCTCGATGGAGGAAGCGTTGGCGAAGCGCAGGTCCACGAAGGTCAGGGCGCCGCCGGGCGCGCGGGTGACGCGGGCCTGCGCCGCCGTGCCTGTCAGGCCCGCCAGATCATCCGCCGTCGCGCGGTCGATGACGGCCTGGGCGGATTCCTTGACGATCAGGTTGGTGTAGTCGATCCGCCAGGCGTCGAGGCCGATTTGCAGGCCGCGAAGGGGCGCCCAGACCGCCCCCGCCGTCAGGGTCTCGGATTCCTCGGGCTTCAGATCGGGATCGCCGGTGGTCAGGGTGTTGACGAAGACGAAGGCGCCGCGATCAAAGACGGACGGTTGCGACGCCTGAGCCCCGGCCAGCGCATAGACGGACGGGTTGCGGAAGCCCTGTCCCCAGGAGGCGCGCAGGGTCAGGGCGTCGGCGACATCCCAGCGCACGGCCACGCGGGGGCTCAGCGCGCTCTCGCCGCCGTCATAGACCTCCTGGCGGGCGGCCAGCTGGGCCTCGATGGCGTCGCCGAGGCGGATGCGGGCCTCCGCGAAGGCCGAAAAGACTTCCTGGTCGCCGTCGAAGTCGGGCGAATAGCCTGCCGTCAGCAGCTCGCCCGCATTGACCAGATCGCTCCAGTCGTGGCGCAGGCCGCTGCGGCGATACTGGACGCCGAAAGCCAGGTCGGCCCCGCCGCCGGTCCAGTTCAGGGCCCGGCCGCTCGTCTGGGCGTCGACGGTGGTCAGGGTGGCCGCGCCGCGCAGGCCGGTCGAGCCGATCAGCCCTGCGACCAGCGTGGGGTCATTGGCCGAACCGGTGCGCAGGTAGGCGCTGCCGAACGGGTTGAAGTACCGGCAAGGTCCGGCGCCGGGCGTTCCCGTCGCCGGATTGCAGCCCGCGCCGCCCAGGCCGTTCAGGGCGTTCTGCAGGGCCGTGCCGATCACGTCGGGCTTGTCATAGGCGATGTGCTGGCGGCTGGAGGTCGCCGACAGGTCCCAGGTCCAGCCGCTCGCGAAGCGCCCGGCCAGGCCGCCCGCCAGACGCCAGGTCCGGTAGTCGAACTCGGCCTGGGACGCCCCGGCCTCGGCGCCCAGCAGACGCCCCCGGAACTGCACCGCCTCGCCGAACGGATTGTCCGGATGGGAGGCCGGCACGGTCAGGCTGCGGGCCAGGATGGGCAGGGACGGGCTCTGACGCGCGATGGTCTCGGTCGAGGACCAGGCGGCCTGCAGCCGGACATCCACCGCGCCCACCGTGCGGCGCCATCCGGCGAACAGCTGGGTGCGGGTCTCTTCCGGCGACAGGTCGAAGAAGTCCGAATAGTCGAGGCGGCAGAAGGCGTCGGTCGGACTGTTGCGGAAGGCGTGGGTGAAGGCGGGATTGGTGCAGTTCGGATCCGGCGCATAGGCGTTCGTGCTGGGCCGGAAGTAGGAGCCGGGCTGGCCGTAGCTGGTCACGGCCGTCCATGCGGCGCGGCCATAGGTCTGGGCCTGGGTGAAGGCGCGTTCGTCCGAGCCAAGCGCCGACCGATGCAGATGCGATGCCGCCAGCGTCAGGTCCCCGCCCGCGACCCGCAGGCCGCCCAACGCCTCGATCAGGGTCTCGTCCGCCCCGTCCATGAAACCGTACCGGACACGCAGCTCGGGCTGGTCCACGCCGTCGCGGGTGATGAAGTTGACCACCCCGGCCACGGCGTCGGAGCCGTAGAGGGCCGAGGCGCCGTCCTTGAACGTCTCGATGCGCCGCAGCGCGATCAGGGGCACGAGGCTGTTGATGTCGACGAAGTTCGAGCCGTCGGCGGCCACGGCAGCGCTGGAGGTCCAGCGCAGGCCGTCGACCAGCACCAGGGTCGAGCCGAGACCGAGGTTGCGCAGGTTGAACTGGGCCGTGCCGGAGCTCTGCGGCTGGTTCAGCTGGTCCACGCGCGCTTCGGAGCCGGAGTTGGCGGTCAGCAGCTGAAGCACCTGGGCCGCGTCGGTGACGCCCGCTCGGTCCAGCGTCCGATGGTCCAGGATCTCGACCGGAGCCAGCTTTTGGGCCCCCGACAGGCGCGAGCCGGTGACGACGACCTCGTCCAGCGAGTCCGGCGCGGTCGGGGGCGCGGTCTGGGCTTGGGCGGCGCTGGCCAGGGCGCAGAATGCGGCTCCGGCGAGGAGGGCGAAGCGGCGGTCGGTACGAAGGGAATCGAACATGGTCGGGCGGTTTAGGTCGCCTTGGCCGCAAGGGACAGGGTGAAGCTTGACGCCACGGCAGGGGGAACGCCGTTCAGGTGTGGGTCGTTTGCGGATCATGCCCGCCGACCCGCCCGATACCGATCCTGGAGACGAGACGCCGCGCGAACGCGGCCTGCGCGAGCGGAGCGACACGCCCGCCGTCAGCCCGTGGGTGATCCTAGGCGGCATCTTGATGTTGGGCGGGCTGGTCTACGTCGTATCCGCCCTGCTTTGATCCCGAGGAGAGTTCCGATGATCCGCACCGCCCTTCTGAGCGCCGCCGCCGTGAGCCTGCTGGCCGTCGCCGCCTGCTCCGACAACACCACCGACGACGTGGTTCAGGCCCCCGCCCCGGGCGCCGCGCCCGCGCCCGTCACCGAGACCCGCGCCCAGACCGCCCAGACCACCGCCGCCCTCGCCTTCGGCATGACCCGCAAGGAGCTTGAGGACGCCGATCTGGTGTCCGCGAACTTCACCGATCTGGGCGATATCGAAACCCTGGTTCTGGACGCCTCGGGCGCGCTGACGCAGGTGGTGGTCGAGCTGGAAGGGCCAGGCGACCGCAAGGTGGCCCTGCCGATCGCCGAGATCAGCCCGATCGCCCACGCCAACGGAACCGAGAAGAATCTGACCACCACGCTGAGCGCCGCCCAGCTGGCCGCGCTGCCCGAATGGACCCCTCCGCCGGCCGGTTAAGGTCGTTTGGCGCCGCTCGTGACTTGACCGCCTTCGCAGGTGCGGTCATTGCGCGGGCATGAATATCCTGCTGGTCGGATCAGGCGGGCGCGAGCACGCCCTGGCGTGGAAGATCGCCCAGTCACCGCTGGTGAAGCGGCTGGTCATCGCGCCCGGCAATCCGGGCATGGAAAAGCTGGGCGAACTGCGCCCGGTCAAGGTGACCGACGCCGACCAGCTGGCGGCCCTGGCGCGCGAGATTCGCGCCGATCTGGTCGTGGTCGGCCCCGAGAGCGCGCTGGAGAAGGGTCTGGCCGACCGGCTGAACGCGGCGGGCATCCCCTGCTTCGGTCCGACGGCCAAGGCGGCCCAGCTGGAGACCTCCAAGGCCTTCTCCAAGGCCTTCATGGAACGCCACGAAATCCCGACCGCGGGCTTCGGCGTCTATGAGCGGCTGCACGAGGCCCGGCAGGCCCTGACGGTGTTCAAGCCCCCCTACGTCATCAAGGCCGACGGCCTGGCGGCGGGCAAGGGCGTGGCCATCTCGCCGACCAAGCGCGAGGCGGAGCGCGAGATCGAATGGATGCTGGGCGGCCGCTTCGGCCAGGCCGGGGCCCGCGTCGTCATCGAAGAGTTCATGGCCGGCGAAGAGGGCTCGCTGTTCGCCCTGTCCGACGGCCGCCACTATGTCCTGCTGGGCGGGGCCCAGGACCACAAGCGCGCCTATGACGGCGATCTGGGTCCGAACACGGGCGGCATGGGCGCCTATTCCCCGGCCCCGGTGTTCACCCCCGAACTGGTCGAGGCCGCCGAGCGCGACGTCGTCGCCCCGGTGATCGCCGGGATGGCGGCCGAGGGCATGCCCTATCGCGGCGTGCTGTACGCCGGCCTGATGGCCACCGACGAGGGCCCCAAGGTCGTCGAGTTCAACGCCCGCTTCGGCGATCCGGAATGCCAGGTGCTGATGATGCGGCTGGCCGGCGACATCGTGCCGGTGCTGCTGGCCTGCGCGCGCGGCGACCTGAGCCGGACGCCGCCGCCCGAGTTCCTGCCCGAGACGGTGATCTGCGTGGTCATGGCGGCGCAGGGCTACCCCGACAGCCCGGTCGAGGGGTCGATCATCCGCGGCGCCGAGCAGGACTTCGGCCCGCATGTGCAGGTCTTCCACGCCGGAACCCGTCGTCAGGAAGACGGCCAGCTGGTCGCCGCCGGCGGCCGGGTGCTCAACATCTGCGCCCGCGGCAAGGACATCGCCCAGGCCCGGGAACGCGCCTACGCCGCGATCAAGAAGATCGACTGGCCCGGCGGCTTCAACCGCACCGACATCGGCTGGCGGGCGCTGGAGCGGGAATAAGCCGCCCGGCGCTTAAGCCCAGGCGAACAGCAGGCGGCCTTCGCCCATACGGTCACGCAGGCGCGGCAGGTCGGTGTGAGCCACCGAGAAGCAGCCGTAGGAGCGGCCCAGCTTGCCTTCGCGGGCGAGGAAGGCCGGATCGGCGTAGTCGGCGCCGTGGATGATGATGGCGCGCTCGCGGGCGTTGTTGTTGGTGTACTCCAGCCCGTCCAGCAGGACGTTCGGGCCCTGCTGGGCGCCCCAGCCGGCGCCGGCGGTGGCGTAGGCGCCGACCGAGGACTTGAAGCTTTCCGGGGTGTTGGAGAAGCTGCGGGCGTAGCCGGAGTGGTCCGGATCGGACCCGCGGCCGTGGCAGGTGCGCATCAGGGTGACGGCGCCGCCCTCGAGATCGACCTCGTAGAGACGCTCTTCGCCCGAGAATTTGGTGAAGTCGACCAGATACATGCGGTCGCGCTGGGTGATCTTGTGATCGTGGATGTCGAGCGCGGCCAGGGCGCGCTGCATCAGCTCGGGACGGACCTGGCCCCGCGGATCCAGCAGACGGGTGGAGTTCAGATGGGCGGTGATGGCCTCAGGCTCGGCCGGAGCGACGGCAATGCGCGGAGTCTGGACCGGAACGGCCTGTGCGGTCGTCAGCGGTGTGAAGACGCCGGTCGGCCGGGTCGCCGCCGCTGAGGCGCAACCCGACAGGAGGGCGGCGCCGCCCAGAATGAATCCACGTCTTGCTAGCCGCATGCGACGCCCCTCGCACGTTTCACAGGAAGTGACGGGTTGTTTCAAAAGCGACCGAGGTTAGCAACCTGAGCCTTGGAGGATGGCCGGAGACGGGTATGGTGATCCGGGGACCAAGGGAGGATTTCGTGAAGTCGATCACGTTGATGCTGGCGGCGCTCGCCGCATGTGTGGCCACAAGCGTCGCCGCGCAAACACCCGCGACCACGTCCGTTTCGCCAGAGGCGGGAACCACGTTCGTTCAAGTGGGGCGACTTCTGGCCGATCCGTCCACCGGGATTGTGCAACGCGATAAAACTCTCGTGATCAGAGGGAACCAGGTCGTCGAAATCCGCGACGGCTTCGTCGGCGAAGGGCGGATCGTCGATCTGAGGGACGATTTCGTCCTGCCCGGACTGATCGACAGCCACGTGCATCTGACCGGTCAGCAGAACCCGAATTCACGGCTGGAGGGGGTGACCCAGTCCAGCGCGGACGAGGCCATGGTCGGCGCCCGCTACGCCCGCCGCACCCTCCTGGCCGGCTTCACCACCGTGGCCGATCTGGGCGCGACCAACGAAGCCATCTTCGCCCTGCGCGGCGCGGTGGCCCGCGGCGACGTGCCGGGCCCGCGGATCATCGCCTCGGGTGCGGCGGTGTCGATCCATGGCGGCCATGGCGACGTCAACGGCTACCGCGAGGACATCATGCATCTGTTCACCGGGGAGAACATCTGTTCCGGCCCCGAGGACTGCATGCGCGCGGTGCGGCTGCAGGTGCGGGCCGGCGCCGACATCATCAAGATCACGGCCACGGGCGGTGTGCTGTCCAACACCGCCGCCGGCCTGGGCCAGCAGTTCTCGGACGAGGAGCTGGCCGCCATCGTCGACTCCGCGCACCGCATGGGCCGCCAGGTCACGGCGCACGCCCACGGCGGAGACGGGATCAACAGCTTCCTGCGCGCCGGCGGCGACTCGATCGAGCACGGGACCTATCTGGACGCCGAGTCGATCCGGCTGATGCGCCGCGACGGCGTCTATCTGGTGCCCACCCTGATGGCCGGCGACTTCGTGGCCCGCATCGCCTCGGGTCCCGACAACTTCTTCACCCCGGCCCAGACCGCCAAGGCGCTGCAGGCCGGGCCGCTGATGCTGGACATGGCGCGCCGGGCGCATGAGGGCGGCGTCCGCATCGCCTTCGGCACCGACAGCGGCGTCTCCGCGCACGGCGACAACGCCGGCGAATTCGTCCTGCTGGTCCGCGCCGGACTGACGCCGCTGGAGGCGATCCAGACAGCGACCGTCAACGCCGCCGCCCATCTGCGCATCTCCGGCGAGGCCGGACGGATCGCGCCGGGCATGCCGGCCGACCTGATCGCCGTCAGCGGCGACCCGATCGCCGATGTGACGGCGCTGCAGCACGTCGGCTTCGTGATGAAGGGCGGGACGGTCTACCGCGAGGACTAGGGTCTACCCTGCCCTTCACCCGGCGCCCCCGAACCGCTATCTCGGGCGCATGACCCTTCCGCACGCCCTTTCCGGCCTCGGCGAGATCGCCGGGGACTACGACATCCTGCTCTGCGACGTCTGGGGCGTGATCCACAACGGCCGCGAAAGCTGGCCCGCGGCCTGCGAGGCCTTGACCCGCTTCAACCGCGAAGGCGGGCACGTCGTCCTGATCTCCAACTCGCCCCGCCCCGGCCCGGGCGTGGTCAGCCAGATGGACGCGCTGGGCGTGCCGCGCGACAGCTGGAGGGCCGTCGTCACCTCGGGCGACGCCACCCGCGCCGAACTGGCCAAACGCGCGCCCGGCCCGGCCTGGCTGATCGGCCCCGAGCGCGACGCCCCCCTGTATGAAGGCCTGGGCCTCCAGACCGTCGCCGACGCCTCGGGCGCCGCCTTCATCTCCGTCACCGGCTCCTATGACGACGAGGTCGAGACGCCGGAGGACTATCGCGAGCGCCTGGCCGCCGCCGCCGCGCAGGATCTGGAGATGATCTGCGCCAACCCGGACCGGGTGGTTCAGCGTGGCGACCGGC
>NZ_JAHFPF010000072.1 GCF_023259385.1 Brevundimonas sp.
TCATCCGCGAGAGCGACCCGCAGGCGGCCGCCGAGGCCCTGGTGGCCCTGGGTATCGAACGCTACGGCGCCGATGACGTCCCCGGCGCCGGGGCGGCGCTGAAGGCCGCGGTCGAGGTGGTGGAGACGCGGCTGGGCCCGGCCGCGAAGGCGCTGGTCCACCCGCTCGCGGTGCAGGCGCGTCTGAAGCTGGAGGTCGGCGACTATCCCGGGGCCCTGGCCGACCTCGAGCGGGCCCTGTCCCTGATGGACGAGGCCTCCGATCCGCTGGAGCGGGCGACCCTGATCTACGACCGGGCCCGGACCTTGGACGCCCTGGGCCGCAACGAGGAGGCCGAGGCCGCCGCGCGCGAAAGTCTGGCCATCCGCCGGGCCCAGCTGGGCGAGGTGCACGAGAAGACCGCCGACAGCCTGAACCTGGTCGCCAACGCCCTGACCGCCCAGGGCCGCCACGCCGAGGCCGATCCCCTTTATCGGCAGGTGCTGGGCATGTACGAGGTGCTGTATGGTCCCGACGACTTCCATGTCGCCATCGTGCTGTCGAACCTGGGCAACTCCCTGCGCCGCACCGGGCGCGCGCATCAGGCCGAGCCGCTGTATGTGCGCGCCGTGACCATCGCCGAGGGGGCCAATGATCCGGTGCTGCTGGCCCAGTGCCTGACCAATTACGGCTGGTTCCTGCATGTCGCCGGCGACGGGGCGCGGGCCGAGGCGCCGTTCCGCCGGGCGCTGGCGCTGGCCCTGGAGATCGTCGGGCCGGATCATCCCTTCACCGGCAACGCCCGCGCCAACATCGGCTACGCCCTGTCCGACCAGGGGCGCTGGACCGAGGCCGAGGAGCCGTTCCGGCAGGGGCTGGCGATCTTCGAGGCCGGCGTCGGCGCCGACAGCCCCGACCTGCTGGACACCCTGACCGGCTACGCCGCCGTGCTGGACCGGCTGGGCCGGGGCGAGGAGGCGGAGGCGCTGTATCGCCGCGCCCGGACCATCGCCGGCGCCCGCCTGCCGCCCGCCCACGCCACGGCCCTGGCCGGGACAGAGCAGTATGCGGGCTTCCTGATCCACCGGGTGCGCTCGGACGAAGCCCTGGTGCTGGTCCGCGGCGGGCTGGGCGACCTGCTGGGCCAGCAGGCCCGCGGCCGCGACTGGCGCACCCGCGTGCGTGGGGCCCGTCCCCTGTTCGCGCGGCAGGTCGAGGCCGCCTGGACCCTGGCCGCCGCGACCGATTGATCCTCTTAAATCAGCGGTCCTGCTTGACGCTGTGGGCCGCCCGCCCTACCTCCCGCTCGCGTTAGCACTCGGGGCTGTCGGCTGCCAAAATCGACGGTCGCCCGGGTCGCGCATCGAACTTCTCAAGGGAGATACATCAGATGGCGTTTCGTCCGCTCGGCGACCGCGTGCTCGTGAAGCGCGTTGAAGAAGAATCCAAGACCAAGGGCGGGATCATCATCCCCGACACCGCCAAGGAAAAGCCGCAGGAAGGCGAAGTCGTCGCCGTCGGCCCGGGCGCCCGCGATGACAGCGGCAAGGTCAATGCGCTGGAACTGAAGGCCGGCGACCGCATCCTGTTCGGCAAGTGGTCGGGCACCGAGATCAAGATCGACGGCGAAGACCTGATCATCATGAAGGAATCGGACGTCCTGGGCGTGCTGTCCTAAGCACCCGCGTCTGACTTTCCTCCCCAAAATCATAGAATTAGGAGCTGCCTGATGGCTGCCAAACAAGTTCAGTTCTCTACCGACGCCCGCGAAAAGATGCTGCGCGGCGTCAACATCCTCGCCAATGCGGTGAAGGTGACCCTGGGTCCCAAGGGCCGCAACGTCGTGATCCAGAAGTCCTTCGGCGCCCCGCGCTCGACCAAGGACGGCGTGTCGGTCGCCAAAGAGATCGAGCTGGAAGACGCCTTTGAGAACATGGGCGCCCAGATGATCCGCGAAGTCGCTTCGAAGACGAACGACAAGGCGGGCGACGGCACCACCACCGCGACCGTCCTGGCGCAATCGATCGTGCAGGAAGGCCTCAAGGCCGTCGCCGCCGGCATGAACCCGATGGATCTGAAGCGCGGCATCGACAAGGCCGTCACGGTCGTCCTGGCCGACATCAAGGCCTCGGCCAAGAAGGTCTCGAACAACTCCGAGATCGCCCAGGTCGGCACCATTTCGGCCAACGGCGACTCCGAAGTCGGCGAGATGATCGCCAAGGCGATGGAAAAGGTCGGCAACGAAGGCGTCATCACCGTCGAGGAAGCCAAGACGGCTGAAACCGAGCTGGACGTCGTCGAAGGCATGCAGTTCGACCGCGGCTACCTGTCGCCCTACTTCATCACCAACGCCGACAAGATGGAGGTTCAACTCGAGGAGCCGCTCATCCTGCTCCACGAGAAGAAGCTGTCCTCGCTGCAGGCCATGCTGCCGATCCTGGAAGCCGTCGTGCAATCGGGCCGTCCGCTGGTGATCATCGCCGAGGACATCGAGGGCGAAGCCCTGGCCACCCTGGTCGTCAACAAGCTGCGGGGCGGCCTGCGCGTCGCCGCCGTCAAGGCTCCGGGCTTCGGCGACCGCCGCAAGGCCATGCTGGAAGACATCGCCGTCCTGACCGGCGGTCAGGTCATCTCGGAAGACCTGGGCATCAAGCTTGAGAACGTCACCCTCGACATGCTCGGCAAGTCCAAGAAGATCACCATCACCAAGGACGACACCACCATCGTCGACGGCGTCGGTGAGAAGGACGCGATCGAGGCCCGCATCGGCCAGATCAAGGCCCAGATCGAAGCCACGACCTCGGACTACGACAAGGAAAAGCTGCAGGAACGTCTGGCCAAGCTGGCCGGCGGCGTTGCTGTCATCCGCGTCGGCGGCTCGACCGAAGTCGAAGTGAAAGAGAAGAAGGACCGCGTCGACGACGCCCTGAACGCGACCCGCGCGGCCGTTGAAGAAGGCATCGTCCCGGGCGGCGGCATCGCGCTGCTGAAGGCGACCAAGGCGCTGGAAGGCCTGACCGGCGACAACGCCGACCAGACCGCCGGCATCGCCATCATCCGCCGCGCCATCCAGGCCCCGATCCGTCAAATCTCGGAAAACGCGGGCGTCGAAGGCTCGATCGTGGTCGGCAAGGTGCTGGAGAACGCCGACAAGTCGTTCGGCTTCAACGCCCAGACCGAAGAGTACGGCGACCTGGTCAAGATGGGCGTCATCGACCCCGCCAAGGTGGTCCGCACCGCCCTGCAGGACGCCGCCTCCGTGGCCGGCATCCTGATCACGACGGAAGCCGCTGTCGCCGACGCGCCGAAGAAGGCATCGGCCGGCGCCGCTCCGGGCGGCATGGGCGGCATGGGCGGTATGGGCGACATGGACTTCTAACCGGATCGAGGCGGGCGGCGACGCCCGTCTCGTGACGTCCCGGCGAAAGCGGGGTCCGTATCGTTCAGCGCTTCAGCTGAAACAAAAGAGGGCGCCCCGGGAAACCGGGGCGCCCTTTCTTATGGGTGGCCGGCGCCCGCAAGCGGGCGACCGGGACGTTGTCAGATCAAGCCAGCGAGGGCTCGATGTCCTTGCACGCCTGGATCAGGCCCTGCACCGACTCGACCGACTTGGCGAACATCGCCTTTTCGTCGGCGTTGGTGGTGAACTCGATGACCTTCTCGACGCCGCCGGCGCCGATCAGGGCCGGCACGCCGACGTAGAGGTCCGACAGGCCGTATTCGCCCGACAGCCAGACGGCGCAGGGCAGGACGCGCTTCTGGTCCAGCAGGTAGGAGCGGGCCATGGCGATGGCCGATTCAGCCGGGGCGTAGAAGGCCGAGCCGGTCTTCAGCAGGGCCACGATCTCGCCGCCGCCCTTGCGGGTGCGCTCGACGATGGCGTCCAGTTCGGCCTGGGTCAGGAAGCCGGCGGCGACGGCGTCCGGCAGCGGCAGGCCGCCGACCGTCGAATGACGGACCATCGGGACCATGTCGTCGCCGTGACCGCCCAGGGTCCAGGCGTGAATGTCCTGCACCGAGACGCCGGTCTTTTCGGCCAGGAAGTAGGCGAAGCGGGCCGAGTCGAGCACGCCGGCCATGCCGACGACCTTTTCCTTGGGCAGGCCCGAGAATTTCTGCAGGGCCCACACCATGGCGTCGAGCGGGTTGGTGATGCAGATGACGAAGGCGTTCGGCGCGTGGGCCTTGATGCCTTCACCCACGGCCTTCATGACCTTCAGGTTGATGCCGATCAGGTCGTCGCGGCTCATGCCCGGCTTGCGCGGCACGCCGGCGGTGACGATGCAGATGTCGGCGCCGGCGATGTCGGCGTAGTCGTTGGCGCCCTTCAGGGCCACGTCCTGGCCGAACACGGCGGAGGCCTCGGCGATATCCAGCGCCTTGCCTTGCGGGGTGCCTTCGGCGATGTCGAACAGGATGATGTCGCCCAGCGCTTCACGCGCGGCCACGTGGGCCAGGGTGCCGCCGATCATACCGGCGCCGATGAGGGCGATCTTCGCGCGAGCCATATCATTCTCCGTTGGCCTACCGCGCTTTGCGCTACCTGAGGCCGGGTCAGGGTGGGGAGGGAAGGTTGGCGGCGGTCTAGACCCGCGCGCTTTCGCCTGCAACCGTGACGCCGCGTGAGGTTTTCCCGACCATGACCCATCCCCCCGAGACCCTGCCCGAGTTCGTCGCCCCCGATGAGGTGCCGACGGGTCTCGTCGCGATCACGGACGAGCGGGCGATCCGGGCCGAGATGCAGGTCTGGCGGGACAGGGTGCTGAAGCGGCCCGGCCTTTGGGACAAGGCGACGCGGGGAACGCAGGACCGGATCAACCGCATCATCCCCGAGCGCGTCCACGCCATCATCACCTCGGGTGTCGAGGCGATGACCAAGGGCATCCTGTTCGGCTCGGACCTGATCCAGCCGCGGCGCACGGCGGAAGGCTCTCTGGCGGCGCGGGAGCAGCGGGCCCGGGCGGCGATCCGCGCCTACCGCAACACCGCCAGCGTCGAGGGCGGGGTGGCCGGGGCCGGCGGTTTCGTGCTGGCGGCGGCGGACTTTCCGGCCCTGATGGCCATCAAGGTGCGGATGCTGGGCGACGTGGTCGCGGCCTATGGCTGGGGCGGCGGCTCTGTGCGCGAGCGGCTGTTCGTGCTGCACATCTTCCACCTGGCCTTCGCCAGCGCGCGGCGGCGGCCCGAGGCCCTGGCGGACCTGGAGAAGTGGATCGCCGGCGTCGACCAGCCGGAGATCCTCACCGAATACGACTGGCGGACCTTCCAGATCGAGTACCGCGACTACATCGATCTGGCCAAGACGGCGCAGCTGATCCCCCTGGTCGGCGCGCCGATCGGGGCGGTGGTCAACTGGCGGCTGGTCGAGCGCCTGGGCGAGACCGCCGTCATGGCCTGCCGGATGCGGTGGTTCGGCGAGACCGAGGACGCCGTCTAGGTTTGTCCAGCGGGCGCGTCGTCGGTCTTCGGCCGGGTATTCAGCCGCCGAGCGGCCAGCGCCCCGGCCAGGAACAGGGCTCCGACCACCAGGAAGGAGGCGGCGCGGACGATGCCCTGCAACTGGCTGAGATCAAAGAACAGCACCTTCACCGCCGTGACCAGCAGCACCAGCAGGCCCGCCCAGCGCAGGGTCGCGTCCTTGCGCAGCGTGCCCAGGCTCAGGGCCGCCAGACCGAACACCGCCCACAGGGTCGAGAAGGTCCAGGTCTCCAGCCCGCCGCCCTCCGACGCGTCGCCCATGTCCACGCCATGGAAGACCCAGCGGATCAGCAGGGTCATCAGGACGAACAGAACGCCGACCGTCGCCGCCGTCGCGGCCTTGCCCTGGGCGCTCGGCTCCTTGCGCAGGCCGAAGATCAGCGCGGCGCCCGCGGCGTAGAGGGCGAACAGCAGCAGGGCATGGGGCACGGAGGCCAGCGGGGCGTCCAGCGGGCCCCACCACGGGCTGGCATAGAGGCCGAACACCAGCACCGACACGCCCAGCGCGATCCAGTTCAGCGACCGGGCGATGGTCCCGGTCCATTCGCTTCGGGCCCGGAGCGTCAGGGCCTGGCCGGTCAGCAACAGCAGGACGGCGTAGGCGGCGCTCTCGGCGCGGCCGATCCCGGCCCAGTTCATGGCGTCGCCATGGAACAGATGACGCAGGACCAGCAGGGCCCAGAGGAAGGCGAACAGCACGGCCGCCGCCGCCCAGACCCGGGTCCAGACGTCAGCCGGACGCCGCCGCCATGCACTGACGGCCAGCAGGGCCGCGGGGGCCAGGAAGGCGACGATCAGGGTGTTGACCACCGGCAGGCCGACCGGCGCCGCGCCGCCGCCCCACCACGGGTTCCAGACCAGCCCTTGCATCAGCATTCCGTGCAGAGCGCCGACCCCGACCACGATGACCGTGCGCCAGCGGGCGATGGGGCCGTCGTCAGGCCGCTGACGGGTGACCAGCAGGACCCCGGCGGCCAGCAGCAGAAGCGTGCGCAGGGCGCCTTCGAACAGACCGCCCGACACGTCGCCCTTCACGCCGGCCAGCAGGACATGCAGGCCGATGAACAGGCCGGTCAGCAGCACCATCAGGGAGGCGGTGACCTGAGCCTCGACCTCGTTGCGCCGCGCTCCGTCCGGACCGGACATCAGCCGGGCGCCGAGGAACAGAAGGGCCGCGGCGCCGATGGAGACGCCCATCGCGACCGGCAGGGCCAGCCGCCCGTCCAGCGCCGCGCCGATGAAGTCGAAGCGGAACAGCATGGCCAGGGTCAGCAGGCCGCCGACCACGCTGGCCTGGGCCAGGCCCCGCCAGGGGAGGCGGCCGGCGGCGACGGCGAGGAGCAGGGCGGCCGCGGCGAGGGCCAGCGGCTCCAGATGCGTCGGGACCGCCGCATGGATCGACAGGAAGGCCAGCTCGGCGGCGGCGGCGAGCCAGAAGGTCAGCCCCCTGTCGCTCTCGGGCTGTTCGACCCGCCGGGCGATCACGGCGGCCGAGGCGAACATCGCGCCGCTCAGCAGGGCGGCGGGCAGCCAGGGCAGGCCGGCGCCGATCTGATCGAGCAGGGGCCAGGACAGGCTGGCGAGCAGGGCCAGGCCGATACCGCCGACCGCCAGCAGGGTGGTGCGCGCGGCGGGGGGCGAACGGAGCGCTCCGATCAGGGTGACGACGGCGATGACGGCGGTCAGGCCATGGATCCAGACCAGGGGCGTGAGCTGGGCCGGATCGTAGGCGAGGGACGCCAAGGTCAGCAGCGAGGCCAGCACCGCCATGCCGACGGGGACCGCGAAGATCATGGGCATGGCCATGCCCAACGCCACGACGGCCGCGCCGAGCGCGACGAGGACGCCGGCGACCAGCACCGCTTCCGGAACGTCGGCGGCTCCGGTCGGAGACAGCAGCCACAGATGCGCCGAGACCAGGCTGGCCAGGATCAGGGCGACGGCCGGCTGCGCCCGGAAGGTCGCGAGGGGCTGGCCCGGCCGGTCTTCGAGCCCCTGGCGGCGGCGCCACAGGACGGCGAAGACGGGTCCGGCCGCGGCGAGAATCAGCAGGCCTGAGCCGCCCCCGAATTTCGGCGCGAGGCTCCACAGCAGCAGGCCGGCCACGGTGATGAAACCGGCCCGGCCCCACAGCCGCGTGGCGCTGAGCACGAAGCCGGTGACGCCGATCAGCAAGGCGTAGGCGTACAGCACCGTCGGGGACCAGGCGTCCATGCCGGTCACCCATGGCGTGATCACCGCCCCGAACAGCGCCAGGAGGGCCAGGGGTTCGCCATGGCGCAGGGACAGGCCGAGCAGGCCGACCGATATGGATGCCGTCAGTATCGCCGCGACCGGGAAGGGGATCAGGCCGTACAGGGTGTAGGCCGCGCAGACCGCGCCATACAGGGTGACCGCCCCGGCTCCGGCAGCGACGGCGGCGGCCAGCAGGTGCCGCCCGCCGGGCGCACGCTTCTGGCGCAGGATCCATTCGCTGGCGGCGATCATCAATCCGCCGAGCACGACGGCGGCGGCGATGCGCAGCGGCGGGCCGAAGACGCCCTGCTGGGCGGCGTAGACCACCAGCAGCAGGCCGCCCAGGGCCAGTCCGCCGCCGCCCAGCCAGGCCAGGCCGTTCTCGGCCAACCAGGTCGACAGCGCGGCCCAAGTCAGATCGGGGGACGACCGGCGCGGCTCCGGAATCGGCGTCGGACGCGGCTCGGCGCGCCAGTCCGACCGGCGCTCGGACCGCGAGGTCGGCGCGTCATCCGAGACGCTCCAGTCATCGGCGGGTGTTCGCCGGGCGGGCGAAATGGGGGCGGGCTGCGGTGTGATGGGAGCGCTGGTGCGCGCGACGGGGAGACTTTCGGCGACGGCCGGCGCCGGCTTCGGCGTGGCCGGTTCGGGGGCCGCCCGTGCGACCTCGGGTTTCGGCGCCGTCGGGGCGGGCCGGCGCTGGGCCGCCTCCAGCGCGCGCAGCACCATGTCCAGCCGGCGTTCCAGCTTCTGCAGCGCCCTGGCCTGCACAAAGACGAACCCGGCCAGCACCAGGGTCAGAAGCCAATGCAGCATGGTGACGCGCCCCAGAGACACAGGCCTGTCACTGGGACAGGCTCATCTGGCTATCGCCAGACAGTTGTGCAGGAAGCGTTACCTGCTGCAACCAGCCGGTTGTCGGAGGGGCGGTCCATAACCTGTACTGTTCCCAACGACAAAGTTTATTGATTTTCCCTGTCCACAGTACGGGCATAGGCTCCTCCGACCATCAGGGAGAAGACATCATGGACGGCAACGCCGGCGGCCCCTCGCCCCTCAACGATCCGAAGAAGGAGCCCGCGGCGCTCCGCAGCCTTGTGGGACGCACCAACCGCGACTGGTGGCCCAACCACCTGTCGATGGACATCCTGCATCAGCAGGGCAAGTCGGGCGACCCGATGGGCGACGACTTCAACTACGCCGAAGCCTTCAAGACGCTGGACTACGCCGCGGTCAAACGGGACCTGACGGCCCTGATGACCGACAGCCAGCCGTGGTGGCCGGCGGACTACGGCCATTACGGACCCTTCTTCATCCGCATGGCCTGGCACTCGGCCGGGACCTATCGCACCGGGGACGGCCGCGGCGGCGCCGGCGCGGGCCAGCAGCGCTTCGCCCCGCTCAATTCCTGGCCGGACAACGGCAACCTGGACAAGGCGCGCCGCCTGCTGTGGCCGATCAAGCAGAAGTACGGGGCCAGCCTGTCGTGGGCCGACCTGATGATCCTGGCCGGCAATGTGGCCATCGAGAGCATGGGCGGGCCGGTGTTCGGCTTCGGCGGCGGCCGCGCCGATGTCTGGGAGCCCGAGAAGGACGTCTACTGGGGCACCGAGGAGCAGTGGGTCGGCGAGGAAGGCAACGAGACCCGCATCCAGCCGGACAAGCAGATGGCGCTGGAAGAGCCGCTGGCGGCGATCCAGATGGGCCTCATCTACGTCAATCCCGAAGGTCCGGGCGGCGTGCCGGAAGCCCTCGCCTCGGCCCGCGACATCCGCGAGACCTTCGCCCGCATGGGCATGAACGATGAGGAGACGGCCGCCCTGACCGCCGGGGGTCACACCTTCGGCAAGGCCCACGGCGCCGGCGACGCCTCGAAGGTCGGGGTCAGCCCCGAAGGCGCCGACATCGCGCAGCAGGGCCTCGGCTGGATCTCGGGCCACGAGAGCGGCGTGGGCGACCACGCCATCACCTCGGGCATCGAGGGCGCGTGGACCCCGACCCCGATCACCTGGGACATGAGCTTCTTCGACATGCTGCTGGACCATGACTATGAGCTGGTCCGCAGCCCGGCGGGCGCCAAGCAGTGGCAGCCGGTCGGCAATCCGCCGGAGACCCTGGCCCCCGCCGCCCACACGCCGGGCAAGCGCGTCCCGACGATGATGACCACCGCCGACATGGCGTTCAAGATCGACCCGGAATACCGCAAGATCATGGAGCGGTTCCGCGCCGATCCGGCCTATTTCGGCGACACCTTCGCCCGCGCCTGGTTCAAGCTGTGCCACCGCGACATGGGCCCCAAGGTCCGCTACCTCGGTCCGGAGGTCCCCGCCGAGGACCTGATCTGGCAGGATCCGATTCCCGCGCCGTCCGGCCCGGCCCTCGGCGCCGCCGACATCGCCGCGCTGAAGGCGAAGATCGCGGCCTCGGGCCTGTCCGTGGCCGAGCTGGTCTCGACCGCCTGGGCCTCGGCCGTGACCTATCGCGGCTCGGACCATCGCGGCGGCGCCAACGGCGGGCGTCTGCGCCTGGCCCCGCAGAAGGACTGGGACGTCAATGAACCGGCGAAACTGGCCAAGGTTCTCAAGGTCTATGAAGACATCAAGGCCGGGACCAACGCCTCCATCGCCGACCTGATCGTGCTGGGCGGCTCCGTCGGCGTCGAGCAGGCCGCGAAGGCGGCCGGCCACGACATCATGGTCCCCTTCACCCCCGGCCGCACCGACGCCTCGCAGGAACAGACCGATGTCGAGGGCTTCGCGGTTCTGGAACCGCGCGCCGACGGTTTCCGCAACTATCTGCAGGTGCGCTTCAACGTTCCGACCGAGGAGCTGCTGGTCGATCGGGCCCAGCTTCTGGGTCTGACGGCGCCGGAGATGACCGTCCTGGTCGGCGGCCTGCGTGTGCTGGGCGCCAACCACGGCGGATCGAAGCATGGCGTCTTCACCGACCGGCCGGGCCAGCTGACCAACGACTTCTTCGTCAACCTGCTGGATATGAAGACCGGCTGGAAACAGGTCGATGGTCATGCGGATGAGACCTTCGTCGGCACGGACCGGATCAGCGGCGAGGAACGCTGGACCGCGACCCGCACCGACCTGGTCTTCGGCTCCAACTCGCAGTTGCGGGCCCTGTCGGAAGTCTATGCCTCGGCCGACGCCGGTCCGAAGTTCGTGAAGGATTTCGTGGCCGCCTGGACCAAGGTCATGAACGCCGACCGGTACGACGTCACCCTCGGCGAGGAGTTCGGCGCCGCCGCCGTCTGAGCCTGTTCGCCCTTCGCGGCCTCGGTCGCGAAGGGCGGCCTCATAGGAGGCGTGGATCGCCATGGCTTTCCCTATAGCGAACGCCTATGTCGCTCGCATGCTTCCCACTCTGCGCCAGGCGCGCCCGTCGTCGAGCGCACCCGGGGCAATGTCCAGCTGACCGCCGTCGGCGCCGAGGCCGTGCGCCGCGCCGAGGATGTGCTGGCCCGCACCGAGGACCTGGTCGAGGCCGCGCGCAACGCGGGCAAGCCCCTGTCGGGCCGGTTCCGGCTGGGCGTCATCCCGACCGTCGCCCCCTTCCTGCTGCCGGCGCGCCTGCCGGACATCAAGCGAGACTATCCGGCCCTGCGCCTGTTCATCCGCGAGGACCTGACGCCGCGCCTGGTCGCGGCGCTGAAGAGCGGCCACCTGGACGCCGCGGTGATCGCCCTGCCTTACAGCGCCGCAGGCATCGACCACGCGCGCATCGGCGACGACGAGATCCTGGCCGCCGCCCCGGTGGGCCATGCGCTGGCGGGACCCGGCCCGATCGCCCCGGGCTCGCTGAAGGCCGAGGACCTGATCCTGCTGGAGGACGGCCACTGCCTGCGCGATCAGGCGCTGGCCGCCTTCGACATCGAGGCGCCGAAGGGCGACGACGTCTTCGCCGCCACCAGCCTGCACACCCTGGTCCAGATGGTCTCGTCGGGCCTGGGCGTCAGCTTCCTGCCCGAGATGGCGGTGCGCGCCGGTCTGGCCGACATGCCCGGCGTGGTGGTCCGGCCCATCGCAGCCAAGGCGCCCCGCCGCGAGATTGTGGTCGCCTGGCGCACCGGCTCCAGCCGCGCGGCGGAGGCGAAGCTGCTGGCTGAGGCCCTGACCCTCGACTGAGGGCTTCATTACCACTCTGTAAGGTGCGCCCCGGATCGGCCCTGATAGGGTCGCCCCGTCCGTCGTCCGGGCGTCCGGAGTTGTCCTACATGAAGACCCGCCTGATCCTCACCGTCGCCGCCTCGGCCCTGCTGCTCGGCCTGCCCGCCGCCGCGCCGGCCTTCGCGCAGCCCGCCCCCCCGACCGCCGGTTCGGTGGTGGTGCCGCCGCTGGGCTTCCAGGAGCGCACCCTGCCGAACGGCCTGAAAATCTATACGGCGCGGGACACCTCGACCTCCAACGTTACGGTGCAGGTCTGGTACAAGGTCGGCTCCAAGGACGACCCCCAGGACCGGTCGGGCTTCGCCCACCTGTTCGAACACCTGATGTTCAAGGCGACGCAGAACTTCCCGGACGAGACCTTTGACCGCCTGACCGAGGACGTGGGCGGCAACAACAACGCCTTCACTTCCGACGACGTGACCGCCTACCACGAGACCGTTCCGGCCAATCACCTGCAGCGCCTGATCTTCGCCGAGGCCGACCGCCTGGGTTCGCTGGTGGTCAATGAATCGGTCTTCGCCAGCGAGCGCGACGTGGTGAAGGAGGAATACCGCCAGGGTGTCCTGGCCAGCCCCTACGGCCGCCTGTTCAGCCTGTTCGTTCCGGCGACCATCTATCAGGACCACCCCTACCGCCGCTCGACCATCGGCTCGATCGAGAACCTCGACGCCGCCACCATCGAGGACGTGCGCCGCTTCCACGCTACCTACTACCGCCCGGACAACGCCTATCTGATCGTGGCGGGCAATTTCGACCAGGCCCAGTTGGACGGCTGGATCGACCAGTATTTCGGCCCGCTGACCAATCCGTCGCGCCCGCTGCCGGTCAATAATGTGCGCGAACCGGAGCCGACGGCTCCGCGCGAGACCACCTTCTATGCACCCAACGTGCCCCTGCCCGCCGTGGTGCTGGCCTGGCCGGCGGTGCGCTACGACGATCCGGACCGCGCCGCCCTGACGGTGCTGGACGGCATCCTGTCGACCGGCGAGAGCTCGCGCCTGTACCAGGCCCTGATCTACGACCAGAAGATCGCCACCCAGGCCAGCTCGAGCCTCGACGCCAGCCAGCAGGCCGGCGCCGTCGTCACCTACGCCATCATGGCCGAGGGCGAGACGCCTGAGGCCGGTCTGGCCTCGCTGCGCGCCGAAGCCGCCCGCCTGCGCGACGCCCCGGTCACCGAGGCCGAGCTGACCGAGGCCAAGAACGAACTTGTCGCCGGCGCCCTGCGCGACCGCGAGACGGTTGAGGACCGCGCCAGCGCGCTGGGCTGGTCGCTGATCAATACCGGCGACGCGGCCGCCGCCGAGCGCGAGGTCGCGGCCCTGCAGGCGGTGACCGCCGCCGACATCCAGCGCGTCGCCCGTCGCTATCTGACGGATCAGCGCAGCATCGCCATCCGCTACCTGAACGCCGACGACCAGCACCCGGCCACGGCCCAGTCCGTCGACGTCGAAGCTCCGGTCAAGGTCGCCGACCTGGCTCCGGTCGGCCGCATCTTCGAACTGCTGCCCGAGGCCCAGCGCGTCGCGATTCCGGCCGCCGGTCCGGCGGTGGACCTGGCCACCCCGGCGGTCGAGACCTTCACCCTCGCCAACGGGCTGGAGGTCTATGTCGCCCACAAGCCGGGCATGCCGCTGATCTCGGCCCGTCTGGGCCTCGCCGTCGGGTCGGCGGACGACGGCGCCAAGTCCGGTCTGTCGGTGCTGACCGCGGGTCTGCTGACCCAGGGCGCCGCCGGCCGTTCCGCGCCGGAGATCGCCGCCGAGATCGAACAGCTGGGGGCCCAGGTCGGCGCCTCGTCCGGCCCGGACTTCTCCAACGTTTCGGCCAATGCGCCGTCCGACGTCTTCCCGCGCGTGCTGGGCCTGATGGCCGATCTGGTGCGCCGTCCGGACTTCGCCGCCGAAGAGGTCGAACGTCAGCGCGACCAGTCGCTGGACGGCCTG
>NZ_JAHFPF010000073.1 GCF_023259385.1 Brevundimonas sp.
TGCGCGGCTACTGCCGGTTCGACGCCGACGAGGTCGCGGCCGCGTCGCAAGGCTTCGCCCGTCCCGGCGCCCGGACGCTGCTGGGCGAAGGCGTCTTCGTCATGACGCTGGACCGCGGCCCGGACTTCGAGCGCACCCAGGGCATCACCCCGATCGAGGGCGAGAGCCTGTCGCTGGCCGCCGAACACTATTTCCAGCAGTCGGAGCAGATCCCGACCAAGGTGCGTCTGGCCGTCGGCTCGGTGGAGACCGCCGAAGGCTCGCAATGGCGCGCCGGCGGGGCGCTGATCCAGCTGATCGCGGCGGACGACGCGCGCGGGTCGACCGAGGAGGTGTGGGACCGCTCGCGCGCCCTGTTCCAGACCCTGGCCGACGACGAACTGATCGATCCGACCATCACGCCGGAGACCCTGCTGTTCCGCCTGTTCCACGAGGACGGCGTGCGGCTGGAGGACGCCCGCGCGCTGTCGGCGCAGTGCCGCTGCTCGAAGGACCGGATCGGCGCCGTGCTGGCCTCGTTCAGCCCGCAGGAGCGGGCCGACATGGTCGAGGACGACGGCAGGATCCGCGTGACGTGCGAATACTGCGCGACGGTCTACGAGCTGGCGCCGGAAGAGATCGCGGCGGCCGACTGAGCCGCCGGCGGCGAGGCGGTGGTCGGACCCACCGCCAGCACGCCGTCATAGGCCCCGTCCTCGACCGGGCCGAGGATGATCCCCCGTGCGTCGGCGGCGGCGTCGTGTCGGCCCCGGCTGGTCTGGACGCCGCAGGTCGGCTGACAGCTCCAGCTCTCGCCGCCCTGTTGGGCGGTGTGCAGGGTGAAGGTGTCGGAGGCGTGCAGGTGGCCGGCGGCGGGCACGCCGATGTCGGGGAAGCGGGCGTAGCCCTTCTTGCGGGCGTGCAGATCGCCGACGAAGACCACGACCCGGGCGTCAGGACGGGCCACGAGGGCGCGGCTCATGCCATAGGCCATCTCCAGTTCCCACCACGCCTGATCGCGGCCCGTGATTCTTGAGTCCACCGCCATGAAGGGATGGATCGCCACGTCGTATCCGGCGGCCTTCAGCCGCCAGAATCCCACCATCATGTCCAGCATGGCCACGCTGTTGCGGCCGTCGGTGCTGCGGGGGTTGCCGAAGTCGCCGTACAGGAAGGTGTCGCGGGCGGCCTCTTCGGTCGGAGCCGCCAGCGCGTTCCTGAACAGGGACCGCTCGGTCTCGGGCATCTCCAGCGCGACGGTCACGGGGCCCTGTTTCGCGGCCTCGCAGACGATGCCGAGGAAGGCCGCCGGTATCTCCGCCGTGCCGTGCCAGTCGCCGACGACGAGGATGCGTTCGGGGCGGGCCAGGAGCGCCGCCGTATTGGCGGGCGCGGCGCAGGCGGGCTGGGCCGACAGCAGGGCGGCGGCGAGCAGTTCAAGCATGGAAACCCCCGGTTACACGCACCCCCGACCGGCGCGTGTCCCGACGCTCGTCATTCAATAAGGCGAGGCTGTGGCCCGAGGGTTCAGACCAGCAGGGAAATGCTGTTGGCGAAATTGTGCAGGAGCACGGGGAGCAGCAGGCTGCCCGTCTTCTCGCGCAGCCAGACCAGCAGCAGGGCCGGGCCGCCGGTCAGGGCCATGGTCAGGGCGTCGAAGGTGAAGCCGCCCTCGCTGTAGCCCAGGGCGTGGGCCAGGCCGAAGGCGACGGACGAGATCAGCGCGCCCCAGCCCATGGGGGCGCCGAGGATGCTCAGCGGGCGGGCGAAGGCCTCGTTCAGCATCAGCAGCAGGACGCCGCGATAGAAGAGCTCCTCGTCCAGGCCGGGCATGGTCAGCTGGAAGGCGAGGGTGTCGGCGTCGGTCCCCTGACCGGGGAAATACAGGGCCAGGCCGAGGAAGACGGCGACCAGCGCCGCCGACAGGACCAGGGCGCCGGGCAGGCCCTTGCGGTCCTGCTGCAGCGTCAGGCCGACCCGGCGCGCGCCGAGGGCCAGGGCGACCGCCAGCGACAGGGCCAGCGCCATCGCCTTGCCCTCCCAGTTCCAGTCGGAGGGCCAGAAATGCAGCGGGATATGGCCGTAACCGCGCGTCAGCAGGGCGTCATAGGCGGCCATCAGCAGCAGGGCGGCGCCGAACCAGCCCCACTTCACCTTGCCGCGCAGGAACAGGGCCGCGACCAGCCCCAGGGCCGCCGTCGCGCCGATCCATCCCGCCAACGCCATGATCGCATCCGGCATCCCGCCCTCCATCCCTGTCCCGACAGGAGGCCGCGACGCCGCGCCATGGATGCAGGCGGGGCGGTGAAATCGCGATCAGCCGCCGATCAGGACCGGGCCTGGGCGCCCCTTTCCTCGGACGCCGCCTCGGAGACGGTGCGGCGCTGCATGCGGAAGTCGCCGGACCAGCTGCCCGGAATGGTCCAGCGGCCGGAGACCGCGTCTCCGTCCGGCGAGATCTCGCCGTCGTAGAGGATCACGTGATCGCGGTCGCGGCCGTCCGGCGTCTTGGTGAAGGTCAGGCGCAGACCGTCGTGGCGCCCCTCCAGCACGGCCCGGACATCCGCCCCGTCGGCGAACAGCAGGTCGGGCTCGATCGTCTTGCCGATGACCGTCCCGGCCGTGTCCGTCAGCTCGGCCGTGAAGGGCGTCGCGGGCATGTTGCCGTTGGCGTTCCAGGCCGGATCGTGGGGGTAGAAATAGACCCCCGTCCACCGGCCCGTCAGATCGACCGTCCCGGCCATCAGTAGGCCAGGGCGATGCCGTCCTTGCGCATCTCCGTGGCCGCGCCGTAGGTCCAGCGTCCGCCGGGGTTCTGCTGCATGACCACGTTCTGATAGCCGCCGAAGCCGCCGTTGGGGCCGCGCAGGACCCAGCCCATGGCCTCAAGCTGGGCCTTGGACGCCGCCGGGACGCCGGTCTCCAGATACAGCAGGCCCACGCCCTCGGCCGGTTCGCCGGTGGGCTCGGACGAGCCCTCGTGCTGCCACCGCGGGGCGTCGCCGGCCTCCTGGGGGTCGAGGCCGTAGTCGACCATGTTGATGATGATCTGGGCCTGGCCCTGGGGTTGCATGCCGCCGCCCATGACGCCCATGGCCATCCAGGGCTTGCCGTCCTTGACCGCGAAACCGGGGATGATGGTGTGGAAGGGCCGCTTGCCCGGGGCGTAGACGTTGGGGTGTCCGTCGGTCAGGGCGAACAGCTCGCCCCGGTCCTGGAACATGAAGCCCAGGGTGTTTCCGGCGCCGTCGTCGGACACCAGGCCCGAGCCCATGCCGCGGTAGTTGGACTGGATCCAGCTGACCATCATGCCGTCCTTGTCGGCGACGCTGAAATAGGTGGTGTCGCCCTGGGTCGGGGCGTCGCCGGGGAAGACGCGGTCCATGACCCGGTCCGGCCGGATCAGGGCGGCGCGCTGGCGGGCGTAGTCCTTCGAGTTCAGCCACTCGACCGGGGTGCGGCTGAAGCGGTCGTCGGCGAACCACTTGGCCCGGTCCTCGAAGGCCAGGCGCTTGGCCTCGGCCTGGTGGTGGATCGAGGCGGCGGACTGGAAGCCCATGCTCCTGAGGTCGAACTGCTCGCAGACGTTGAGGATCTGGTTGGTCGACAGGCCCTGGGTGTTGGGGCCCAGGCCGTAGACCTGGACGCCGCGATAGTCGGTGCGGATCGGCTCGACCCATTCGGTGCGGTGCGCGGCAAGGTCGGCGCGGGTCATCCAGCCGCCGATGCGGCGGAAATAGGCGGCGATCGCATCGGCGATGGGACCGTCATAGAAGGCGTCGCGGCCGTGCTCGGCGATCAGGCGCAGGGTGCGGCCCAGGTCGGGGTTGGCGAACATCTGGCCGACCTTGGGGGTCTCGCCGCCGGGGGCGTAGACCTTCCTGCGGTTGTCGTTTTCCTCGATGATCGACGCCGAGCGGTCGAAGCCGGCCATGTTGCGCTCGAGGTAGTAGGCGATGACCTGCGGCATCGGCACGCCCTCCTCGCACAGCTCGGCGACAGGCAGCAGGACGTCCTTCCACGGCAGCTTGCCGTAGCGCTGGTGGGCGCTCCACCAGGCGTCGACCGTGCCGGGGACATTGACCGTGACCGCGCCGTAGGAGGGCAGGTGGCCGTCGGCCTTCGCCTTGGACCGCGCGGTCTCCAGCGACAGGCCGCGGGGGCTGTTCCCCGAGCCGTTGAAGCCGACGACCTTGCGCTGGGCCGGGTCCCACAACATGCAGAAGGCGTCGCCGCCGATGCCGTTGGCGACGGGCTCCAGGAAGCCCAGCGCCGCATTGATGGCGATGGCCGCGTCGATGGCCGAGCCACCCCTACGCAGCGTGTCGATGCCGATCAGGGTGGCGCGCGGATGGGCCGTGGCGGCGGCGCCGTTGGCCCCCCAGACGGTCGAGCGGCCGACGAATTTGGGTCCGGTGATGCGGTCGCCGATGCCGATGCCGGCGTAGGGATCGGGGCGCGGCGCGGGCCGGGACGGGGCGCCGGCGGCTGGGGCGGCCTGGGCCTGCGGGGTCTGCGCGTGAGCGATCCCGCTCCCCGCCAGCAACGCCCCGGCGGGCAGGGACGACAGGAAGGTGCGGCGACGCATCGGCAGACTCCACGAAATGTGAGGGGGACCCTAGCGGGTCTAACGCGACTGTGAAGCCTGTCCGTCGGTCTCTCGCTGACCATGGCTCCCGGTTTTGAAGTCCGGGCGAATGGGCTCAGAAGGGAGGTTCGCCTTCCCGCTCGCCGGATTTCGCCATGTCCGATCCTCATGACTACAGCCGCAGCTTCGGCGGCGCGGCCCTGGGCGCCCGCCTGCGCCGGGCGTCGGAGCGGCTGGACCGCGACGGGACCCGTGTCTATGCGGCCCAGGACATCCGGTTCGAACAGCGCTGGTACGGCATCCTTCGTCAGCTGGTCGAGCATGGCCGCCCCATGGCGGTGGGCGAGATCGCCGCGATCCTTCGCATCACCCACGTCTCGGTCAGCGAAGCCAGCCGGTCCATGGAGAAGGCCGGGTTCATCGCCTCGTCGCCCTCCGCCGAGGACGGCCGCCGCCGGCTGTTGCAGCTGACCGAGAGCGGGCAGGCCCTGGCGACCCGGCTTACCCCGCTGTGGGAGGCCTTCAACGCCGCCGCGCAGGAGCTGAACGACGAGGCTGGGGACCTGGTTCGCCTGCTGGACCGCCTGGACGACGCGCTGGAGCGCCGGTCGATGTTCGACCGGATCATGGCCCGGGTGTCGGGGGACGCGTCCGCCGATTGACATATAGGTAGGTGCCTACATATTCTCCGGATAAAGCTGGAGACCGCGAGCCCATGACCGCCAATCGCCGCATCTTCCTGGGCGCCGTCGCCGCCTCCACCCTGACGGCCTGCGCCGCCGGTCCCGGCGCCTCCGCCGGTCGCGGGGCGCGCGAACCGGTCCTGATCAACGGCAATCTGGTCCTGCCGATCGATCCGGAGACGCCCCTCGACCAGGAGGCGCGCGACCTGATCCGGGCTTCGGGCCTGACGGCGGCCAAGCTGACCATCGGCGGCTCCGGCAACCAGTCCCGGGCCGAGACGACGCAGTCCATCGCCGACATCGACAAGGCCGTGGCCCTGAACCCCGACGTCTATCTGAAGGTCCTGGGGACGGCCGATCTGGCGCGCGCCAGGGCGACGGGCCGGCTGGGCGTCATCTATTCGTTCGAGGCCGGCGAGATGCTGGAGGGCGACGTCGATGCGATCGACCCGTTCCGCGCCGCCGGGGTTCTGGTGATGGGGCTCAGCTACAATCGCACGACGCCCTTCGCCTCTGGCACGATGTCGTCGCCGTCCACCGGCCTGACCGCGCTGGGACGGCAGGCCGTCGAACGCATGAACGCCCGGGGCGTGACGGTCGACGTCAGCCACAGCGATGAGATGTCCAGCCTCGGCGCCGTGGCGGCGTCGCGCAAGCCGGTGCTGATCACCCACGCGGGCTGCGACGCCGTTCACGCCCACCCCCGCAACAAGTCCGACCGCCTGATCCGCGCCCTGGCCGACCGAGGCGGCGTGATGGGGATCTATGAACTCAGCTATCTGACCACGGCTCCGGCCCAGCCCTCGCTGGAGGTCTATTTCGCCCACCTGACCCACGCGCTGAACATCGGTGGGGAAGACCACGTCGGCATCGGCAGCGACGCCCTGTTGTGGCCCTTCGACACCTCGCCCGAGAGCATGGCGGAGTGGAACGCGAGCCTGGAGCAGCGCAAGGCCGCGGGCGTCGCCGCGCCGGGCGAGGGGCCGCCGCCCTTCGTCGAGGGGCTGAACCGGGCCGATCGCTTCACGGTGATCGCGGACGAGCTGCGGCGACGGGGCTACGGAGCCCGGGTCGCCGACAAGATCCTGGGCGGCAATTTCCAGCGCGTCTTCGCGGATACGTGGACGGGGTGAACGCCGGCGGCCGGAAATGGCCACTTTGGTGAACCGGTTGTAACGGGCGCGGCGTCGAACGGCCACGCTAGGCTCCCCTCCAGTTTGGGAGAGTGAGATGCGTAACCGGATCGCCTTGACGTGCCTGCTGGCCGCCCTGTCCGCCGGCGGGGCGCCCGCCTTCGCGGCGGCGGCTCCGTCGGCTCTGGTCCGGCAGGCGGAGGAGACCGCGCCAGGCGCGCGGATCACGGTGACGCGCGACGGCGACCGATGGACCGCCGACTATGTGCTGTCGCAGGACGCGCCGGTCTGGGCCTTCTATCGCTCGACAGTGACGAACGGGACGCGTGAACCGTGGCGGCCGCGGGACTGGCGGGTGGTCACGCCCGGCGTAGTGCTGGAGCGGGTCGGCGACCTTGACGTGCTGAGGACCATGGACGGCGGACCCGTGCCCCGCGAGGTGAGCCTGAGGCTGACGCCGAGCGGCGAGAACCTGGAAGCCGACTATCCGGTGCTGATGTTCACCGATGGGTCGGTGGCCATGCCGACCGGGGCGTTCGATGTATTTCCTTTGCCGTCGCTGGAGGCGGTCCAGCTTTCCGATGATGAGCGCGGCGCCTACAGGCGCTCGGTGGGCAATGCATGGATCACCTGGCGGGACTCGGCGGGGCCGGTGCTGCATCACGGCCGCCGGCAGGCGCAAGCCGAGGGCGACGACGGCCGCACCTATGTCCTGTTCGGCCAGACCGAGGTGAAGGCGGCGGAGCGGCTGGTGACGGTCGTGGATCCCGAGCTGCCCTCCTGGATCGCGGCCTCCATCGAGGGCTTCGCACCGCGCGTCGCCGACTATTACGCCACGCGCCTGGGGGCGGGGCAGACGGACCGGCCGACCATCATGGCCACCTGGTATGGGCCGACCGCCGGCACGACCAACTACGGCGGCAGCGTCCTGCCGGGCCTGATCGTCATGACCTTCGAAGGCAAGGAGCTGCTGGCCTCCAGCGACGCGGTGCTGGCCGAGAACCGCTGGTTCATCGGCCACGAGAGCGCGCATTTCTGGCTGGGCCAGACGGTGCGGGCCGAGCGGGCGCGGGAGTCCTGGATGACCGAGGGCGGCGCAGACCTGATGGCGGTGCGGGCGATGAAGGCGCTCGACCCGGGCTTCGACGAACGATCCGTGCTGCAGGCCGAGGTGGACGACTGCGCCCGCCTGGCCGTGCGTCCGGTGATCGAGGCCGGCCAGCGCGGCGAGCACCGGGCCTGGTACTCCTGCGGCGCGGTCTTCGCCCTCGCCGCCGAGGCGGCGCAGAAGAAGGCCACGGGCGGGGACTGGTTCGACTTCCTGAAGCCGCTGATCGACGCCGGGCGGGCGGACGGCGTCCTGACCCGCGAGGCGTGGCTGAGCCGCCTGCCCGAGGTGTCGGGGGACCCGACGCTGCGGACGGACATCGAGACCCTGCTGACGGCGGGCGCGGCCGACCCGGCGGCGGTCATCGCGCGGCTGTTCGACCGGACGGGCGTCGCCTATCGGTTGGTGGACGGCAAGATCGCGCTGGGCTGAGGGTGGCTCAGCCCCCCAGATCCAGCGAATAGCCGGCCGAGCGGACGGTGCGGATCGGGTTGACGGTGCCTTCGACGTTCAGGGCCTTGCGCAGGCGGCCGACGTGGACGTCGACGGTGCGGGCCTCGACATAGACGTCCGAGCCCCAGACGGCGTCCAGCAGCTGTTCGCGGCTGAACACCCGGCCCGGGTGCTGCATGAAGTGGTCGAGCAGGCGGAACTCGGTCGGGCCCAGGTGGATCTCCAGGCCGGCGCGGCGGACGCGGTGGGCGACGCGGTCAATGACGATGTCGCCGTGGTTGATGCGGTCGTCGGCAAGGCCCGGACGGATGCGGCGCAGGACGGCGCGGATGCGGGCCGTCAGCTCGGTCATCGAGAAGGGCTTGGTCAGATAGTCGTCGGCGCCGGTGTCCAGGCCGCGCACGCGGTCGGATTCCTCGCCGCGGGCGGTCAGCATGATGATCGGCAGGTTGCGGGTCTCGGACCGGCCGCGGATGCGGCGGCAGACCTCGATGCCGCTGAGCTTGGGCAGCATCCAGTCGAGCAGGACCAGATCGGGCAGGCGCTCGTCGATCTGGAGCATGCCTTCCTCGCCGTCGGAGGCGACGACGACCTTGTAGCCCTCTTTTTCGAGATTGTAGGACAGCAGCGTGGCCAGCGCGTCCTCGTCTTCCATCACCAGGATATAAGGCTGCACTTCAGGCTCTCCGGTCAGTCTCAGGCGGCAGGCAGGTCGGCGTCCGGCTCGGGATTCCAGCGCGGGCGCTCGCCCGTGAATTCCAGACCGGTGATCTCGTAGTGGATCGTCTCGGCGATGTTGGTCGCGTGGTCGCCGATGCGTTCCAGGTTCTTGGCCATGAACAGCAGGTGGGTGCAGGCGCTGATCGTGCGCGGGTCGCCCATCATGTAGGTCAGCAGCTCGCGGAACAGGCTGTTGTAGTGCTCGTCGACCTCGTCGTCGGTGTTCCAGACGGCGATGGCGCGGTCGACTTCGCCGACCGCATAGGCGTCCAGCACGTCGCGCAGCCGCATGGAGACCAGCTTGCCCATCCGCTCGATCGAACGGGTCAGGGGCTGCATCGGTTCGCCCTCGGCCAGGATCAGGGCGCGCTTGGCGATGTTCTTGGCCAGGTCGCCGGTGCGCTCCAGGTCCACCGCCAGCTTCATGGCCGACAGGGTCTTGCGCAGGTCCGAGGCGACCGGCTGGCGCAGGGCGATCAGGCGGATGGCCTTCTTCTCGATGTCGCGATGCATGGCGTCCAGGCGGACGTCGCGCTCGACCACGGCCTTGGCGAGGGCCACGTCGCGACGGGCGACGGACTCGACGGCGTCGGCGACCTGGGCCTCCGCGAGGCCGCCCATGCGGGCGACTTCGGCGGTCAGCTGGTTGAGTTCGTCCCCGTAGGCCTTGACGGTGTGCTGGTTCATCAGCCGAAGCGCCCCGTGATGTAGTCGAGGGTGCGCCGCTCGCGGGGATTCGTGAAGATTTCCTCGGTCGGACCGGTCTCGACCAGGCGGCCGAGGTGGAAGAAGGCGGTGCGTTGCGAGACGCGGGCGGCCTGGGCCATCGAGTGGGTGACGATGACGATGCAGTAGCGCTCGCGCAGTTCGTCGATCAGTTCCTCGATCTTGGCGGTCGCGATCGGATCCAGGGCCGAGCAGGGCTCGTCCATCAGAATGACTTCAGGCTCGACCGCGATGGCGCGGGCGATGACCAGACGCTGCTGCTGGCCGCCGGACAGGCCGGTGCCCGGCGAGTGCAGGCGGTCGGCGACCTCTTCCCACAGGCCGGCGCGCTTCAGCGAGGCCTCGACGATGACGTCCAGGTCGGCCTTGCCGGTGGCCAGGCCGTGGATGCGCGGGCCGTAGGCGACGTTCTCGTAGATCGACTTGGGGAAGGGGTTCGGCTTCTGGAACACCATGCCGACGCGGGCGCGCAGCAGCACCGGGTCGACGGAGCGGGCGTTGATGTCCTCGCCGTCCATCTCGATGCGGCCGGTGACCTTGGCGTGGCTGATGGTGTCGTTCATGCGGTTCATGGTCCGCAGGAAGGTCGACTTGCCGCAGCCCGACGGACCGATCAGGGCCGTGACGGTCTTGTCCGGGATGTCGAGCGAGACATCGTACAGGGCCTGTTTGCCGCCGTAGAAGACCGACACGTCGCGCGCGGCGATCTTGGTCGGGCCGACGGGGCCGCCGCCGTGGGTCACGGCCGGAGCGGCGATGACCGGGGTTTCGGCGGGCGTGCCGCCCTCAACGCCGTCCGCGGCGCGGAAGATTTTCGAGAACATGGGGCTTACCACCGGCGTTCGAAGCGCCGGCGCAGCAGGATGGCGGCGGCGTTCATGACGATCATGAAGGCGAGCAGGACCAGGATCGCGGCGGCGGTCCGCTCGTGGAAGGCGCGTTCGGACGCGTTCTCCCAGATGTAGACGAGCGAGGGCAGGGCGCCCGTCGGCTCGACGACGCTGTGGGGGATGCCCGGCACGAAGCTGACCATGCCGATCAGCAGCAGGGGGGCGGTCTCGCCCAGGGCGTGGGCCATCGAGATGATGGCGCCGGTCATCACGCCGGGCATGGCCAGGGGCAGGGTGTGCTGGAAGACCGTCTGGGTCCTGGAGGCGCCCATGGCCAGGGCGGCCTCGCGGATCGACGGCGGCACCGCCTTCAGCGAGGAGCGGGTGGCGATGATGATGGTCGGCAGGGCCATCAGGGCCAGCACCAGGCCGCCGACCAGCGGGCTGGCGCGAGGCAGATGCAGCCAGTTGATGAACAGGGCCAGGCCCAGCAGGCCGTAGATGATCGACGGCACGGCCGCGAGGTTGTTGATGTTGACCTCGATGATGTCCGTCAGCCGGTTCTTGGGCGCGAACTCTTCGAGGTAGAGGGCCGCGCCGACGCCCAGCGGGATGGCGATCAGGGCGGTGACCAGCAGCATCAAGGCCGAGCCGATGACGGCGCCCAGCACCCCGGCCAGCTCCGGTTCGGTCGAGTCGCCCTTGGTGAACAGGGCGGTGTTGAAGTGGGCCGAGACATGGCCGTCGGCCTTCATCCGGTCCAGCCAGTCGATCTGCTGGTCCGACAGGCGGCGCTGGTCGGCGGGCGTGGCGCGGGAGATCTCGCCCTTGAAATAGAGGTCGGCGTCGTCCGAGGCGGGGGCGGCGATCATCACCGTCTGGCCGATGAGGCCCGGCTGCTTCTGGATGCGCTCGGCGGCGGTGAACTTCAGCTCCGAGGAGAACAGGCCGCGCATGGCGGTGGCCTTGGCGCCCGAGGCGTCGTCCTGCTCGCCCATGCGGCGCAGCTGCTGTTCGGCGACCAGCTGTTCGAAATTGGTGCCCTGCGGATAGGCGCGGTCGACGCGGGCCGGGTCCATGTAGACCGGCAGGGTCACCGTGTGGGCGTAGAAGGCCGTGTGGCCCTGATCGATGATCCGGCCCAGAAGCAGCAGCAGGAAGCCGACCGCCACGCCGATGGCCAGCAGGCCGTACAGGCGGAAGCGGTTCTCGCGGGCGTAGCGCTTCTTCAGGCCCGAGCGCAGGCGGTCGACGCGGGCGGCGTCGACCCCGGAGACGGTTCCAGAGACGGGGGCGTTGTCGGCTGCGTCAGTCATATTGCTGCCGGTAGGTCTGGACGATGCGCTGGGCCACGATGTTCAGCAGCAGGGTCACGAGGAACAGGGTCAGGCCGAGACCGAAGGCCGACAGCGTCTTGGGGCTGTTGAACTCCTGGTCGCCGGTCAGAAGGGTGACGATCTGGACGGTGACGGTGGTCACGGTCTCGAGCGGGTTCAGCGTCAGGCGGGCGGCGAGGCCGGCGGCCATGGTCACGATCATGGTCTCGCCGATGGCCCGCGACATGGCCAGCAGCATGGCGCCGGCGACGCCGGGCAGGGCGGCGGGCAGCAGGACCCGCTTGACCGTCTCGGACTTTGTCGCGCCCATGGCGTAGGAGCCGTCGCGCAGCGACTGCGGCACGGCGTTGATGATGTCGTCCGACAGCGAGCTGACGAAGGGGATCAGCATGATGCCCATGACGCCGCCGGCGACGAGGGCCATCTGGTTCTGGACCAGCATCAGATACTGGCCCAGGCCGTCCAGCGGCCCGCCGACGAACCAGCTGCCGATGGTGTGGAAGAAGACGCGCATGGCCGGGCCGACGGTCAGGGCGGCGAAGAAGCCGTAGACCACGGTCGGGACGCCCGCGAGGATTTCGAGGATCGGCTTCACCGTCGCGCGGAACACCGGTCCGGCGTACTCCGACAGGTAGATGGCCGAGAACAGGCCGACCGGGGCCGCCACGCACATGGCGATGATCATGATCAGGAAGGTGCCGGCGAACAGCGGCAGTGCCCCGAAGGCGCCGGACGATCCGACCTGGTCGGCGCGGATGGCGGTCTGGGGGCTCCACTGGGTTCCGAACAGGAACTCCGTGACGGGCACCGAGCTGAAGAAGCGGATCGAATCGTAGACCAGCGAGGCGACGATGCCGACGGTGGTCAGGACCGCGACGGCGGAACAGGCGAACAGGGCGCCGACGATCCAGCCCTCGACCCGGTTGCGGGCGCGCATGTCGGGGCGGATCTGGCTGAACACGAACAGGGCGCCCAGCAGGGCGGCCAGGGCGGCGCCGGTGATCCCGGCCAAGCTCAGCATCAGCTCGATGCGGGCGGCGCGGCGGCCCTCGGCGGGCAGGAGCTCGGCGTAGGGCGCGGGCCAGATCTGCATGGTCTGCTGCCCGGCGCCGACGGCGTGGGCGTCGGCGTAGAAGGCCTGGCGGCGGAAGGGCTCCAGCTGCTGGACGGCCTCAGGCGCGCCGGAGGCCATCAGCTGGTGCTGGACCGGGCCCGAGAAGACGGAGGCGGCCAGCAAGACGGCCAGGGCCGGAAGCGCGGTCCAGATCAGGGCGTAGGCCCCGTGCTGGGCGGGCCGCGAATGGGCCTTGGCCCCCCGCGCGCGTCGGCTCGCCAGTCGGCGCGCGCCGAAATAGGCGGCGACGGCTGCGGCGATCAGGATCGGCAGGAAAAGCCAGGTCATGAGGATCCGGGAGGAAGAATCGGAGCGGCCCCGGTCGCCCGGTTCGCCCCGGGGCGGAAACTGCCCGGGAATGGTCAGCGGATTAAGACGGGCGCATGACAGTTCTGTTACGCCGTCGGGCCTGTTGTCGCAGGCGCGTCACGTCTTGGTCTTTTCCGCCGGCAGCGCGATGGGGAAATAGGCGGTGAAGACGGCGCCCTGGCCCGGCGCGCTTTCGACCGTCAGCCCGCCGCGATGGCGGTTGACGATGTGTTTGACGATGGCCAGGCCCAGGCCCGTGCCCTGGCGCTCGCCGCTCTTCTGGCCCTCGACCCGGTAGAAGCGCTCGGTCAGGCGGGGCAGGTGTTCGCGGGCCATGCCGGGGCCGTGGTCGCGCACGGTGATGGCGGCGTAGCGGTTGCCCGGCTCGCGGTCCGGCGTGACCAGGGGCAGGCGGGTGACCCCGCCCTCGCGATTGCCGCCCGACCAGGGGGCGGCGGCCTCGTCCAGCGTCACGTCGGGGCGGATGACGATATCGACCGTGTCGCCCGACGGGGAATATTTGATGGCGTTGTCGACCAGGTTCTGGACCACCTGGACGATCTCGTCACGGTCGCCGTGGACCGGGGCGGACAGTTCGCGGTCCTGCATGACGATGCTGACGTCGCGTTCGGCCGACAGCACGCTGACGGCGTCCATGACATCCACCGCCGCCCGCGCCAGGTCGACCCGGCCCGAGGGGGGGACGTGCTCG
>NZ_JAHFPF010000315.1 GCF_023259385.1 Brevundimonas sp.
GCGTGGTCACCCGCCTGCTCGCCGCCCCCGGCGTGACCCTTCACGAGGAGGCCCTGCAGGTCGCCGAGATCGCCGACAGCCGCCGCGCCGAACTGGTCTTCGACGCCCCGCCCGCCGCCGCCCGCCTGCTGACGGTCGGAACCCGGCTGCGCGCCGACCTCGCCGGCGGCGAGACACTGGAGGCCGTGGTCATCGCCGTCGCCCCGGCCACCGAAGGCGGCACGGCCGTCGTCCGCGCCGCGCCTTCGGGACCCGCCCCCGCCGCCGGAACCGTCCTGTCGGCCCGCCTGTCGGTCGGCGGCGGCGACGGCCTCACCGTCCCGGCCGATGCGGTGCAGACGGTCGAGGGCGTCCCCTCGGTCTTCGTGAGGGAGGCCAACGGCTTCCGCGCCCGTCCCGTCGTCACCGGCGCCACCGCCGGCGGCCGCATCGAGATCCTCTCGGGCCTGACCGGAACCGAACGCATCGCCGGCGCCGGCGCCTTCCTGCTCAAGGCCGAACTGGCCAAGGGCGAGGCGGAGCACGGGCACTGATCATGTTGAACCGCATCATCGACGCGGCGGTCCGACACCGCTGGCTCATCATCGTCCTGGCCCTGCTGTGGGCCGTCGTCGGCGCGCGCGAGCTGACCCGCCTGCCCATCGACGCCGTGCCGGACATCACCAACCGGCAGGTCCAGATCACCACCGTCGCCCCGGCGCTGGGGCCCGAGGAGGTCGAGCGGCAGGTCACCTTCCCGCTCGAGACCGCCCTCAGCGGCCTGCCCGGCCTGGTCGAGACCCGCTCCCTGTCGCGCCACGGCTTCTCCCAGATCACCGCCGTCTTCACCGACAGCACCAGCATCTGGTTCGCCCGCAACCTGGTCAACGAGCGGATGCAGGACGCCCGCGCCGACCTGCCTGACGGCCTGACGCCCTCCATGGGGCCGGTCGTGACCGGCCTGGGCGAGGTCTACATCTGGACCGTCGAGATGAAGGGCGCCGCCGCCCGGACCGGCGTCCCCTATGTCACGCCCGAAGGCGAACGCCTGACCACCGACGCCGAGAAGGCGACCTACCTTCGCACCGTCCAGGACTGGATCATCGCGCCCCAGCTGCGCGGTGTGGACGGAGTCGCCGGCATCGACGTGCTGGGCGGCTATGTGAAGGAGTACGCCGTCCATCCCGACCCGGCGAAACTAGCCGCCTACGGCGTCGGCCTGGTCCAGCTGGTCGAGGCGCTGGAGCACGCCAACCGCATCGCCGGCGCCGGCTACGTCAACCGCGCCGGAGAGGCCTGGATCGTCCGCGCCGACGCCCGCGTCCGCACCCTTCAGGAACTGGCCGCCACCCCGATCCTGAACCGCAACGGCCAGGTCATCCGCGTCTCCGACGTGGCCGTGGTCGAGACCGGCCGCGCGCCGCGCCTCGGCTCGGCCAGTTCCGACGGCCATGAGACCGTCGTCGGCACGGCCCTGATGCTGCAGGGCGAGAACTCCCGCAACGTGGCCCAGCGCGTCGGCGCCAAGCTGGAGACCATCCAGGCCAGCCTGCCGCCCGGCGTCATGATCCGCCCGGTTCTGGACCGCACCGCGCTGGTCGAGGCCACCATCAGCACGGTCGAGCACAACCTCGCCCTCGGCGCGGCCCTGGTCATCGCCGTGCTCTTCTTCGCCCTCGGCAACGTCCGGGCGGCGATCATCACCGCCTTGGTCATCCCCCTCGCCTTCCTGTTCGCGGCCACGGCGATGAACCGCTTCGGCATCAGCGCCAACCTGCTCAGCCTCGGCGCGCTGGACTTCGGCCTGATCGTCGACGGGGCCGTGGTGGTGGTCGAGAACACCCTGCGCCGCCTGTCCCTCAAACGTCAGGAGACCGGTCGCCCCCTGGCGGTCGCGGAACGCCTGTCGATCGCCGCCTCCGCCGCCCGCGAAATGGCGCGGCCCGCCGCCTTCGGCCAGGCCATCATCCTGCTGGTCTACGCTCCGCTGCTGATGTTCGAGGGGGTCGAGGGCAAGATGTTCGGCCCCATGGCCGCCACCGTCATGCTGGCCCTGGCCGGCGCCTTCATCCTCAGCTTCACCTTCGTCCCGGCCCTGACCGCCCTCTGGGTCCGCGAGCCCAAGGCGGGGCATGAGGACGGCGAGACCAGGATCAGCCGCGCCGTCCGCGACCGCTACGAGCCCCTGCTCAAGGCCGCCGTGGCCCGCCCGCGCGCCGTCCTCGCCGGCGCCGGCGCCGCCCTCGCGGCGGGCGTCATCGCCTTCCTGATGCTGGGCAGCGAGTTCGTGCCGACCCTGGATGAGGGCGACATCCTGGTCCAGGCCCTGCGCGTCCCCTCCACCTCGCTGGAACAGAGCCAGGCCATGCAGTTCCGCGTCGAGACGACGCTGAAGGCCATGCCCGAGGTCGAACGCGTCTTCACCCGCACCGGCACCGCCGAGGTGGCGTCCGACCCCATGCCGCCGTCCATCTCGGACACCTTCGTCATGCTCAAGGACCGCAAGGACTGGCCCGACCCGTCCCTGCCCAAGGCCGAACTGGTCAAGCGGATGGAAGAGGCGCTCAGCCATCTGCCGGGCAACAGCTATGAGTTCACCCAGCCGATCCAGATGCGCTTCAACGAGCTGATCGCCGGGGTCCGCTCGGACGTCGCGGTCAAGGTCTATGGCGACGACTTCGAGGCCATGACGCGCTCGGCCGAACAGGTCGCCGCCGTCCTGCGGCGCATCGACGGGGCCGCCGACGTCCGCGTCGAACAGGTCTCGGGCCAGCCGACCCTGACCGCTCGCGTCGATCGCACCATCGCGGCCGCCCAGGGCATTCACGCGTCCGACGCCGCCGACGCCCTAGCCATCGCCCTGGCCGGACGCGAGGCCGGCCATGTGCTGGAGGGCGATCGCCGGTTCGACGTGGTCGTCCGCCTCGACGACGCCCTGCGCAACGATCCCGGGATCATGACCCAGCTGCCGGTCATGCCCGAGGAGTCCGAACCGGGCGCCCCGACCGTGCCCCTGTCCGCCGTCGCCCGCTTCGAGGCGGGGGAAGGTCCCAACCAGATCAGCCGCGAGAACGGCAAGCGCCGCATCGTGGTCCAGGCCAACGTCCGCGGCCGCGATCTGGGCGGCTTCGTCGCCGAGGCCCGGCGCGCGGTGACGGCCGAGGTCCAGCCTCCGGTCGGCGGCTGGCTGGACTGGGGCGGCCAGTTCGAGAACCTCGAGCGCGCCTCCGCCCGCCTGGCCCTGATCGTGCCGCTGGTCTTCCTGACCATCGGCGGCCTGCTGTTCCTGGCCCTGCGCTCGGTGCGGGACGCGGCGCTGGTCTTCGCCGGGGTGCCCCTGGCCCTCGTCGGCGGCGCCCTGGCGCTGGCGGCGCGGGGCATGCCCCTGTCGATCTCGGCGGCCGTCGGCTTCATCGCCGTCTCCGGCGTGGCCACCCTCAACGGCCTGGTCCTGATGCAGGCGGTTCTGGAGCGCCTCAAGGCCGGCGAGGCGCCGATCCAGGCCGCCGTCGCCGGCGCCGTC
>NZ_JAHFPF010000316.1 GCF_023259385.1 Brevundimonas sp.
CGGGCTTCGTCTACGCGACCTTCCGGGGCACGCATCCGGGCATCACCGGCTATCTGGACGCCCTGTATTTCACCGTCGCCACCCTGACGACGACCGGCTTCGGCGACATCACCCTGCCGGGCAACTGGGGCCGGGTGCTGTCGATCGTGGTCATGCTGACCGGCATCACCCTGTTCCTGCGGCTGGCCCAGACCATCTTCCGCCCGCACAAGATCAGCCACGACTGCCCCACCTGCGGCCTGAAGAAGCATGACCCCGACGCCGTCCACTGCAAGGCCTGCGGCAAGGTCCTGTGCATTCCGGACGAGGGCGCGTGAGGCTGAGCCTCATGACAAACCTGTAACGTTTGCGGCTTCGCCTTGTCGGGGGGGCGACGGCGGATAAGGTGCCGCCCGACATTTCCCGGGGGAGTACCCATATGATCCGTTCCGCCGCGCTCGCCGCGCTTCTCGCCACCTCCGCCCTTTCGAGCGCCGCCATGGCCCAGACCGCCGTCCCCGCCTCCGCCAACGCCCCGACCGGCGGGTTCGCCACCTCGGACGCGACCGATCCCTATCTGTGGCTGGAAGAGGTCGAGGGCGAGCGGGCGATGGAATGGGTCCGCGCCCACAACGAACGGTCGCTCGGCGTCCTGCAGGGCGACCCCCGCTACGCCCAGCTTCACGACCAGGCGCTGGAGATCGTCCAGTCGCGCGACCGCATCCCGGGCGTCGGCTTCAACCACGACGGCACGCTGGACAATTTCTGGCAGGACGCGTCGCACGTGCGCGGCGTCTGGCGCACCACGACCCTGGACAGCTACCGCACGGCCGAGCCGCGCTGGGAGACCATCCTGGACATCGACGCCCTGGCGGCGTCGGAGGGCAAGAACTGGGTCTACAAGGGCGTGACCTGCCTGCCGCCGCAAGAGACCCACTGCCTGGTCAGCCTGTCGGACGGCGGCAAGGACGCCGTCACGGTCCGTGAGTTCGACCGCCAGACGAAACAGTTCGTCGACGGCGGCTTCGTCCTGCCGGAGTCCAAGGGCGGCGCGACCTGGATCGACGCCGACACCCTGCTGATCTCGCGCGATTTCGGCGAAGGCACCCTGACCGATTCCGGCTATCCGCGCACCCTGCGCCTGCTGCGCCGCGGCCAGTCGCTCGATCAGGCCACGGTCGTCTTCGAGGGTCAGCAGACCGACGTCTCGGTCAGCGGCTACACCCTGCGCGACGCCGACGGCGTGGTGAAGGCGACCCTGATCAATCGGGGGATCAACTTCTATGAGGGCGAGACCTGGCGGCTGAACGCCGACGGCACCACGACCCAGCTGCAGCTGCCGGCCAAGTCCAGCATCAACGCCCTGGTCAAGGGTCAGCTGGTGGTCACCACCGATCAGGACTGGACCGCTCCGTCCGGCCAGCAGTTCCGCACCGGCGACGTCATCGCCTGGAACCTGGAGCAATGGCTGGCCAATCCGGCGACGCCCGCCCAGCTGGTCATCCGTCCGACCGACCGCGAAGCCATCGAGAGCATCTCGTCCACCCGCAACAAGCTGGTCGTGGCCCTGTACGAGAACGTGCGCGGCTCGGTCTATGTCTATGAACCCAACCCGTCGGGCGAATGGGCGCGCAACCGCCTGGACCTGCCGCAGAACGTCACCGTCGGCGTCGGCTCGGCCTCGGACAGCGACGACAAGATCTTCGTCAGCGTCGCCGGCTATCTGAACCCGTCCAGCCTGTACCTCGCCGACGCGGCCACGACCCAGGCCGCCGTGGTGAAGTCCCTGCCGGCCAAGTTCGACGCCACCGGCATGGTGGTCGAGCAGTTCGAGGCCCGCAGCGCCGACGGGACCATGATCCCCTACTTCGTCGTCCATAAGGGCGACATGCCGATGGACGGCTCCAACCCGACGCTGCTGTACGGCTACGGCGGCTACCAGAACTCCCTGCTGCCCGGCTATTCGGCCACGGTCGGCAAGCTGTGGCTGGAGCGCGGCGGCGTCTATGTGGTCGCCAACACCCGCGGCGGCGGCGAGTTCGGTCCGCGCTGGCACCAGGCGGCCCTGCAGCAGAACCGCCAGCGCGCCCACGAGGACTTCCAGGCCGTGGCCCTGGACCTGGAGGCCCGCAACATCACCAGCCAGCCCCGCCTCGGCATCATGGGCGGCTCGCAGGGCGGCCTGTTCATGGGCGCCATGCTGACCCAGCGTCCGGACCTGATCAACGGCGCCGTCATCCAGGTGCCGCTGTTCGACATGCTGCGCTTCCACAAGCTGCTGGCCGGCGCCTCGTGGATCGCCGAATACGGCAACCCGGACATTCCGGAGCAGCGCGCCTGGATCGAGCAGTATTCGCCCTACCAGAACCTGCGGGCCGGCCAGCCCTATCCGGAGGTCTTCATCCACACCTCGACCAAGGACGACCGCGTCCACCCGGGCCACGCCCGCAAGGCGGCGGCGCGTCTGGAGGAGCTGGGCTATCCGGTGCTGTTCTATGAGAACACCGACGGCGGCCACGCGGCCGGCGCCAACCTGCGCGAGACGGCCCGCCGTCTGGCCCTGGAGTACACCTATCTGACCCGCCGCCTGATGGATTCGCCGGCGCAGGAATAGGACCTTTCACCCGCTCATCCCCGCGAAGGCGGGGCCCCAGTGCTTTCGTCAAGACGCTGATGGGCGGGATTGCTGTTAGGGGCGGTCGGCCGGCGCCGGCTGCCCACGGATCTGGGTCCCCGCCTTCGCGGGGATGAGCGGAGTTGAAAATGCGCCACCTGCTTCTGTCCGCCGCCATCCCGGTGCTCATGCTCGCGATCGCCCTTCCAGCCAACGCCCAGCAGGCCGCTGGCGAGGATGCGATCACGGTCCCCGCCAACCGGATCATCCCGCCCCACTACCCGGCCGACCTGACCCCCGCCGGGGTCCGCGCCGCCGACGACCATCTGGCGCTGGAGGAGGTCAACGGGACCCAGGCCATGGCCTTCGTCCGCGCCGAGAACGAACGGTCGCTGGCCGCCCTGACCGGCGACCCGCGCTATGAGACCTTCCGCCGGGAGGCCGAAGCCATCCTGACCGCCACCGACCGCATCCCCGCGCCCAGCTTCCTCGGCGACGGGATCGGCAATTTCTGGCAGGACGCCGCCAATCCCAAGGGCGTGTGGCGCCGCACCACCCTGGACAGCTACCGCGCGGCGGACACCGGCTGGGAGACCCTGATCGACCTGGACGCCCTGTCCCGCGCCGAGGGCAAGGACTGGGTCTGGAAGGGCGCCAGCTGCCTGGCCCCGGACGAGACCCGCTGCCTGATCAGCCTGTCGGACGGCGGCAAGGACGCCGTGGTCGTGCGCGAGTTCGACACCACGACCCGCCGCTTCGTGGACGGAGGGTTCGTCCTTCCCGAAGGCAAGCACCGGATCAGCTGGCTGGATCGCGACACGCTTCTGGTCGCCACCGACTTCGGGGCGGGGACGCTGACGGAGTCAGGCTATCCCTACATCATCAAGTCCCTGAAGCGCGGCCAG
>NZ_JAHFPF010000317.1 GCF_023259385.1 Brevundimonas sp.
AGGCCGGGCTCTCGTTCAGCTTCAGCCGGATCCACAGCGACACCGCCAGCTGCAGGGCCGTCAGCAGGAGGGGAATGCGCCAGCCCCAGTCGTCGAAGGCCTCGGTCCCGACCAGGGCGCGCGTCGTCAGGATGACCGCCAGGGCGCCGATCAGGCCCATGGCCGCGGTGGTCTGGATCCAGCCGGTCAGCAGGCCGCGCTTCTTCGGCGGCGAATGTTCGGCGACGTAGATGGCGGCCCCGCCGTACTCGCCGCCCAGGGCGAAGCCCTGCAGCATGCGCATGATCAGCAGCAGGATCGGCGCGGCGATGCCGATGGTCCCGTAGTCCGGCAGCAGGCCGATGGCGACGGTCGCCACCCCCATCAGGGTGATGGTCACCAGGAAGGTCGTCTTGCGCCCCGTGCGGTCGCCGAACCAGCCGAACACCAGGGCGCCGAGGGGCCGGACCACGAAGCCCAGGCCGAAGGTCAGCAGGGCCATGATGTAGCTGACGGTCTCGCCCGCATCGGCGAAGAAATGCTTGGCGATGACGGTGGCGAGGGAGCCGAAGACGAAGAAGTCGTACCACTCGAACGCCGTGCCCGCCGCTGAGGCGCCCACGACCGTCTTCAGGCCCGGTCCATCCCGGGTTTCAACCGCTTGCGTCATCCAACGCCTCCCCGCGTCGTGAGCGTCGTCTGTGGACGCTTCGGCGCGATGCTAGAGCGCGCCGCGCCGGGCGCAAGCGGGAAGCGGCGGGCCAGACAGGCGAAGGCCCGCCGGTGGGGGGACCGGCGGGCCTCTTTCAACCGGATCGCGGGTCGGGGGAACCGCATCCGGGAACTCGAAACGGGTTTAGTTCTTGGCTTCTTCCGCGGCGCCCGTGACGGCGTGGCCGGCGGCGGAGGCGTCACGGCCCACGCCGGACACGGTGTTGCAGGCGGCGGTGGTCAGGGCGGCGGCGGCGGCGACCAGAATGAAAATCTTGCGCATCGGTTCAACTCCATGAGGCCGGGGAGGCGTCTGCCGTATCAACGTCGCGGGGCTTTGGGGGTTCCCAGGTCGGCGGGATCGACAGGGACCACGGCCTCGGGCGTGGCGAAGGTCATGCGGGCGATCGTGCCGCCTCCCTCGGCCGGCAGCATCTCGACCTCTCCGCGCAGCTGCTTGGCGAAGGCGCCCATCAGGGTGCGCCCCACGCCCGCGCGTTCCGTCTCGCTGACGCCCGGTCCGTTGTCCTGCACCTCCAGGACGCTCTGGTCGCCCTGCACTCGGAAACGGACCTTCAGGTCGCCGCCTCTGCCGGCGAAGGCGTGTTTCTGGGCGTTGGTCACCGCCTCGACCAGCCAAAGGGCCAGTGGAGCCAGCTTGTCGGGATCGACGACCAGCGAATCCGCCTCCACCGACGAGGTGACCAGATGGCCGCGCCCGCTCTCGCTGGCGATCAGCTGGCCGACCAGTTCGGTCAGGAAGATGCGGGCGTCCGCATAGCGCAGGTCGTCGCTCTGGTAGAGTGTGCGGTAGATCAGGGCCAGGGCCGCGATCCGCTGGCGGGTGTCGCCCACGGCCGCCTTGGCTGGTTCGTCTTTCAGGGCCCGCTGCTGCATCGACAGCAGGGACGAGATGATCTGCAGGTTGTTCTTCACCCGGTGGTGGATCTCGCGCATCAGCGCGTCCTTTTCCTCGACCGAGGCCAAGAGGGCGGCGTCACGGGTGGTGATGGTCTCGGCCAGTTCGTCCAGGGTCTTGGCCAGCACGCGGATCTCTGACGGCGCATTGACCGCCTGGACGGGACGCACCGAGAAGCGGCCGCGGGCGTAGATGGCGGCGATCCGTTCCAGATAGTCGAGCCAGCGCACCACGATGCGCTCGCTAAACAGCATCACCGAGACGAAGGCGGCCAGCCAGGCGGCCAGGGGCATCAGAAGCAGGCCGACCGGGTTCAGGCGCGCCCATGACAGCAGGCCCGGCGACGGCGCCGACAGCAGGGCGTAGACGTCGCGTCCGGCCAGGGCCGCGCCGGCGAAGACCCGGCGCCGACCGTCGGAATCGCCTTCGAAGATGGACGAGCCCTGGGTGCGGGCGCGATCGACCCAGCCGAGCAGGCTCTGGTCGCCGGTCAGGGTGAAGGCGTCGACGTCCGTGGCCGTCAGGATGCGGCCCTGCGCATCGGTGAGGGCGGCCTGGGATCCCTCTGGCAGGGCGGCGTCGGCGACGTCCGGCTGCAGGGAGGCGAGGGGGATGACCGCGATCATGGCGCCGTCGAAGGCGCCCAGGGGCCGTTCAAGCCGCAGGGCGACGATCAGTCCCGGCGGTCGTCCCGGCGCGGCGGGCGCGCGGGCCAGCACCGTGTTCTCGCCGGCGCGCAGGCGCTGGAACCAGGCGCTGCGGCGGGCGTCGATCAGCCAGGGCGGCGGCGAGGCGCCGAGCGCTTGCGAAGCGCAGGCGGTGTAGCCGGTGGGGCTCAGCCGGGCGAGGCCGTCAAGGTCGTCCAGCCGGTCGACCAGCGCCGTCAGCCGGGGTTCGCAGAACAGCTCCAGCGCCTCGGGCCGCAGCGCCTGGAGCAGGACGCTGGTGCTGTCCAGCCGCGCCTTGGCGCTGGCGGCCGTGCGTTCGGCGGCCAGTTGCAGGTCCTGCCGCCGCTCCGTGTCCTGAAGACGGAACTGCTGTTGGGCCTGGAAGGCGCCCAGCAGGAGGATGGGCAGCAGGGCAAGGGCCAGGGCGACGCCCAATCGAAAGCGGATGCCCTGGAATTTCGGCTGAGCCAGCCCCCTGCCCAGTGCGCGCCCGATCCGCACCGGATCAGTTCCGGACGCTGCTCAAGCGGTCGGCGGCGGCCAGGATGGAACGCATGGCGTCGCCGGCGGCGCGGCCGTCGCGGGCGTAGCCGCCCTTCTCGAGCGTGGCCTGAAGCGCCTTGCGGGCGCGGGAGACGCGGCTTTTGACCGTGCCGACAGCGCACTGGCAGATTTCGGCGGCCTCCTCGTAGGCGAAGCCCCCGGCGCCGACCAGAATCAGCGCCTCGCGCTGTTCCTCGGGCAGGGTGGCCAGGGCCAGGCGCAGTTCGTCCAGCGCGACCGGGGATTCCGGATCGTCCACGGCCACCAGGGTCCGCTCGGCGGCTTCCTGGTCCAGCTGCGACTGGCGCCAGGATCGGCGTTTCTCGGAATAGAACTGGTTACGCAGGATCATGAAGGTCCAGGCCTTCATGTTGGTGCCCATCTGATAGCTGGCGCGGGCGTCCCACGCCTTCATCATGGCGTCCTGCGCCAGGTCGTCGGCCGCCGTCGGATCACCGGTCAGGGTGCGGGCGAAAGCCCGCAGATGCGGGATCAACGCGACCAGCTCCCTCTTGAAGGCGTTATCGTCTGCGGAGGGAGGCTTGGGCAGCGGGCTGGAGGCGCCCCTCATGAGCCGCCCTCGCCCGAACGCTCGTCGGCGCGGCGCAGGATATCGAGAAACTCGTCCGGCACCGGCTCGTTGACGACCTCGTCGAACATGTGCCGAAGCTTGA
>NZ_JAHFPF010000074.1 GCF_023259385.1 Brevundimonas sp.
TCCCAGCCGCGACAGGGCCTGGTCCTTGAAGGCCTTCGACGCCGCATCGACGGCGTCGCCGCTGAGACCCGCGACCACCTCGGGCGGCACGCTCAGCAGGACCTTGGACGCCTCGACCGAGATCAGGAAGCAGACCACGCCCGCCAGGCCGGCGGCGCCGTTGTTGTCCTTGGCCAGGCCGACGGCCACGCCGACCGCGAACAGCAGGCCCAGGTTGGCGAAGATCGCCTGCCCCGCCGCCGAGATGAAGGCGATGTCCATGAGGTCCGGCTGGCCCAGACGCAGCAGCAGACCCGCGACCGGCAGGACGGCGATGGGCAGCATCAGGGCCCGGCCGAGCGGCTGCAGGCTGGACAGTCCGATCTTCATGCGACCGCTCCGACGACATGGGATTTGAGCAGGGCCGCCAGACGCTCGTCGGCCAGGGCGCGCACGGCCTCGGCGTTGTCCAGCGTCAGGGCCTGGGCCGCCAATGCGCGGCAGTCGGCCAAGGTCATGGACCGCACCACGGCCTTGATCTCGGCCACCATCGACGGCGTGGCCGACAGCTCAGTGACGCCGAGCCCGATCAGGATGGGCGCGGCCAGAACATCGGAGGCCAGTCCGCCGCAGACGCCGATCCAGCTGGTGTCTGCGGCCCCCGCCGCGGTCTGCGCGATCAGGCGCAGGACGGCCGGGTGCAGGCTGTCGAGCTGGGCCGCCAGATGGGCGTTCTGGCGATCCATGGCCAAGGCGTACTGGGTCAGGTCATTGGTGCCGACCGAGACGAAGTCGATGTGGGGCGCCAGCAGGTCAGCGGTCATGGCCGCCGCCGGCGTCTCGATCATCACCCCCAGCAGCGGCGTATGACCGCCGGTCTCGCTCGCGGCGATATCCAGCAGGGCGCGGACCTGACGCACCTCGGACGCCGAAGCGATCATCGGCAGCATGACGGCGACCGTTCCGGCCGAGCGCACCCGGCAGACGGCACGCAGCTGGGTCAGCAGAAGGTCGGGCCGGTGCAAGCCCGCCCGGACGCCCCGCAGGCCCAGAGCCGGATTGTCCTCCTGCGGCATGGGCAGATAGGGCATGGGCTTGTCGCCCCCCGCATCGAGGGTGCGGATGACCAGCGGTCGTCCGTCCAAGGCGTCGGCGATGGCCTGGTACTGGACCAGTTGCTCGTCTTCCGTCGGGGCGCTCTGGCGTTCGAGGAAGAGGAATTCGGTCCGCAGCAGGCCGCAACCCTCGGCGCCCCCGGCCACGGCGGGCGCGGCCTCGGTCACGGCGCCCAGATTGGCGAAAACTTCGATGCGGACGCCGTCGGCGGTGCGGCAGTCGTCGGAGGCCAGGGCGTGCGCCTCGGCCCGGCGGCGGTCGCGGGCGGCGACGCCGCTCTGGGCGCGCGCCTGACGGGCGGCGGAGGGGTTGGCGACCAGTCGCCGGCCGTCGGCGTCCAGCACCACCAGGGCCCCGTCCTCGACCCGGTCCAGACCCGGTCCCACGGCGACCAGGGCGGGCACGCCCATGGCCGCGGCCAGGATGGCGACGTGCGAGGTCGGTCCGCCGCGGGCGGTGCACAGCCCCGCCACCTTGACCGCGTCCAGCGCGATCAGTTGAGACGGCAGCAGGTCGTCGGCCAGGATGACCGATCCGGTCCCCAGCACCACGGGCGCCGGCGCGGCCTCGCCCGACAGTTCGATCAGGACCTGACGCTCCAGATCCATCAGATCGTCGGCGCGCTCAGCCGTGCGGGCGTCGCCCAGCGACCGGAACAGGGCCACCCCGCCCTGCGTCGCCTTGCGCCAGGCGAAGCCGGCGCCGGCGCCCGCGTCGATGGCCTCCTGCGCCGCGGCGATCAGGCCGGGGTCATCAAGGAAGGCCAGATGGGCCGCCAGAATGGCGCGACGATGCGCGCCGCCGCCAGCCACAGAAGCCTCGATGCGGCCACGCACCGCGCTCAGCGCCTGTTGCAGGGCGGCCTGCTCCAGTTCGACGCCGCGCCCCTGTTCCGGCGTTTCAATCTCGGCCTGACGCAGACGAACGGCGCGGCCAATCGCCAGACCCGGCGCCGCCATGACGCCCGAGAAGATCAGTTCGCCGTCCTCGCCCGCGGCCGGACCGGCTGGAGCCTCAGGCGTTTCGGCGGCGTGGGCGACGGGCGCGCTCTCGCCGCCCTCACCCAGACCGGACAGGATCAGGGTGGCGATCGCCTCCAGCGCCGCCTCGGCCTGCGGACCGCTGGCGCTCAGGATCAGGTCGTCGCCATCCTTGAGCCCCAGGGTCATCATGGCCGTCAGGCTGGCGGCGTCAGCGCTGCGGTCGCCCAGGATCAGCCGGACCCGGGCATCGAAACCCTTGGCGGCGGCGGCGATGCGCGAGGCCGGGCGGGCGTGCAGGCCATGCGGCAGCGGCGCACGCACCGCTCGGGTCAGCGCCGCCTGTTCGTCGCCCGCCATCGCACCGAAGGCGGCCGTTGGACGCACCGCCATGATCGGCTCGCCCGCCACCACGAGACGGTTCAGGGGCAACAGGCGGACCTCGCCCTCATTAGCCAGCAGAACCGGCGAGATCAGGCTCTTCGCGCCTCCCACCACGACGTCCATGTCCAGCGACAGCAGGAGATCGCCGGTGCGCACCCGCGCGCCCTCCGCGACATGGGGGGTGAAGCCCGCGCCGTTCAGAGAGACCGTCTCCAGTCCCAGATGGATCAGGATTTCCGGCCCGTCGTCCGAACGCACGCTGACGGCGTGGCCGGTGCGGGCCAGGCTCGAGACTACGCCGTCGAAGGGCGCGCGGACCGTCAGGCCGGTCGGGTCGATGGCCAGTCCCTCGCCGACCATGCGCGCAGCGAAGGCGGCGTCCGGGACCTCGTCCAGTGAACAGACCCAGCCGTCGATCGGCGCGTGGACGATCAGTTCCGGCGTCATCATTCGTCCTCGGGCTTGGTCGGATCGGACAGGCGCACCCAGTCGACGCCCCACATCGGATCCAAGTCTTTCTGCGTGAAGCGCAGGCACAGGTCGTGCGCGCCCGAGTGAACGGGCAGGAGTCCGGAGAGCGTGGTGATCCCGTCGTTCCCGGCGGCCGAGGCCAGGGGAATGATCAGCGCGGGTTCGCCCTCGCAGCCGTCGATGCGGACCTCCAGCTCGCCCTCCGGCGTGCGCGGGGTCCCCAGGCGGATCTTGTCGCGGTCAGCGCCGATCTGGAAGTTGAAGGGAACCTGGCCGACGGCGGCCTCGAAGCGCACGACATGGCGGAGGTCCGCCGACTGATAGATCCAGCAGGGATTGAGGATGTCCATCAGCAGGGCCGCGCGCTCGCCCTCCAGCGGGGCGTCATCGATCAGCGACAGCGGCAGGGCCGCACTGCACAGCTTCATCTGATGGTCGTAGCGGCGCTGGCCGTCGGCGGGCGGAACGGCGGCGACCTCGGTCAGGCCGCTGGTCGCATAGTCGATGCCGAGCGTGCGATAGCGCACCAGCTGCGGATCCAGCCGCGTGCGGAAGTCGGCGAAGTCCAGCCGCTCATGCGGGGTCCAGGCCATTTCGGCCAGGGCCGATAGACGCGGGAAGGCCTGGTATTCGACCCGCTCGTCATCACGCATATGCTCGGTGAACAGGTTGGCCTGCACCCCGAGGACGCGGCGCGCCTGCTCCGGGGTCAGTTCGTCCGGTGTCGGATCAAAGGAATAGACGTCGCGCAGGGACGAGGTGAAGCCGCGGCCCGGCGCCCCGTCGTCGGCGCTCTGGCGGTTGTCCAAGTAGAGGACCGGCGCCGGAGACATCACCGTGTCATGGCCCAGGCGCGCCGCCTCGATGGCTCCCTCGACGCCGCGCCAGGACATGACGCTGGCGTTCGGATTGATGCCGCCCTCGAGGATTTCGTCCCAGCCGATCATGCGCCGGCCGTGGTCGTTGAGTCGCTTTTCCAGACGGGCGACGAACCAGCTCTGCAGCTTCTCCTCGTCCGTCAGCCCGAGTTCCCGCATCCGCTCCTGAACGCGGGCCGAGGCCTTCCACTGATCCTTGACCGCCTCGTCGCCGCCGATGTGGACGTACTCGCCGGGGAACAGATCGACGACCTCGTCCATCACATTCTCGAGGAAGACCAGCGTCGGCTCCTCGACGTTGAACAGGGTCGGATAGACGCCCCAGTCAGCGGGCACGACCGGTACGGAGCCGCCGGGCACGTCGGTCACACCCAGCTCGGGATAGGCGGCGACCGCCGCGCTGGCATGGCCGGGCACGTCGATCTCGGGCACCACCACGATGTTACGGGCCGCAGCATAGGCGACGATGTCGCGTACATGATCCTGTGTGTAGACGCCGCCGTAGAGGCGCGGGCGGCCAGTGGCCGGGTCGATGTCCTTCTGCGCCGCCGCGCCCGCATGGACGCGCCAGCCGCCGACCTCAGTCAGCCTGGGATAGCGTCTGATCTCCAGCCGCCAGGCCTGGTCGTCGGTCAGGTGCCAGTGGAAGACGTTGAGCTTGTGCAACGCCATCCAGTCGATGAATTCCTTGATGAACTCCGGCGACTGATAGTGGCGGGCGGAATCCAGCATGACGCCGCGCCAGCCGAAGCGAGGGGCGTCCTGGATGGCGATGGCGGGAATGGCCACCGGCCCCTGCCCCGGCTCGGCGGTGGCCAGCTGCCACAGGCTGACCGCACCATACAGGAGGCCGCCGAAGTCGCCGGCGGTGATCACCGCGCCCTGCGGAGTCACGTCCAGGCGATAGGCGTCAGCGGTCGATCCGGCGTCATGGCGGAAGACGACGGCGCCGGGCGCGGCCTCGCCTTCGCGCACCGTCAGGGTCAGGCCACGCGTGCGCTGCATGAGTTCCGCGAAATGCGCCGCCGCCCGGGCGGCCTCGGCGTCGCCACGCGGCGTCAGGATCGCCGTTCCCGCGGTGATCCGGAATGCGCCGGGTATCGCCGTCACTGACTGGGGCCTGGGAATGATCGAGCCCGTCGTCGTCTGCGCCAATGCCGGCGCCGCCGCCGCCAGAGTGCAGATCAGGGCGAACGCCGTCGCCGATCGCGCGATCAGGGTCATCGCAGTCTCGCAGCTGGAGAAAGGGCGCGCGGGACGTGGGACGCCCCGCGCCAGTCTGGCCTCAGGAGGAGACCTTGGCGACAGGCTTTTGCGAGGACGACGGATCATCGCCCTCGCAAAACCGGGTCCTAGAACTCGATCGCCAGCGTCGCCATCAGCTTGCGGCCCGTACGATAGACGCCGCGCGGCAGGTCCACCGTATTGGCGTAGGCGTAGTACTCGCTGTCGAGCAGGTTCTGGCCGGACACGGTCAGGCTGACGCGGTCATTGAAGGCATAGCCCGCCGTTGCGTCCAGGGTGTCGACGTCACGCACATACATGGCGTCGCCGCGGTCCAGGCCGGTGAAGTACCGCGACCGCCACGTGTAGGTCACACGGGCCGAGAAGGCGCCGTTCTCATAGAAGGGGCTGAGATTGACCTGGTGCTTGGAGTTGAACGGCAGATCCTGGCCGTTGTCCGCCTCGCCGTCGACCAGGGTGTAGTTGGCCAGCAGGCCGAAGCCGTAGGCGTAGTTCTGCTGATACGCGAGCGACAGCCCCTTCAGTTCGGCCGAGCCCGCATTGGTCGGACGGCTGATCTGGTAGGTGGTGACGGCGTTCTGGGCCTGGTTGAAGTGCTGCTCAGGCGCGGTTTTCTGCAGGATGTAGTTGGAGATGTCCTTGACGAAGACTTCACCCGACAGGATGGCGTTCTCGCCGAAATACCATTCGGCCGCGACGTTCAGGTTGGTCGACTCGTACGGATCCAGGTCCGGATTGCCGCCGCCGCCGTTCAGGATCTGGTCCGACAGCCAGAAGTAGTTGGACATGTCGGCGTAGTTCGGACGGGCGATGACCCTGGACGCCGTCGCACGGATGAGCAGATCGTCCGAGACGGTGAACACCAGGTTCAGGCTGGGCAGGAAGTCGTCGTACTCCTTGGTCGTCACGCTCCAGGCCCAGTCGGCGGCGGTCGTGCCGCAGCCGGTGGCCGTCTGGTTGACGCAGATGTAGCCGCCACTGTCCGATTCCGTCCGGACGTAGCGCAGGCCGATGTTGCCCCGCACGAAGTCGTTTTCGAAGTTCGCCTGACCGTAGACGGCGTGGATCGTCTCCTGGACGTTCCAGTTCTGGGCCGTGAACTCGGCGTTGCCGAACACGGTCGGCGTCGGCGCGGCCTGCCACGGACGCAGGTAGCCGCCGGACTGGATGTAGTCCGCCAGGGCGCTGCCATCGATGCGGAAGCGGCCGGTCATCTGGCCGTTCACGCCGTCGAAGCCGTCCAGATAGTTGCCCGGCACCTTGCGCGGGTTGAACATCGCCGCGCTGTCCGGCGCGCCGAAGATCTGGACCGTCACGCCCGACATGCGCTGGTCGGTTTCGTGCTTGCGGTATTTGTAGCCGAACTGCAGGCGGTCGAAGAAGCCGTCGCGGTCCAGACCGAAATCGACCTGGCCGTAGGTCTCCTTGTCCGTGGTCGGCTTGGAAACGATGTTGCCGCCCCAGCCGGCGTTGTAGCCGGTCGGGCCGACGGACGGATCGCCCGCGCCCCAGCCGCCGTCGAACGAGAATTTCGAGGCGTTGGACAGCACGTCGTTGTTGGCCGGATTGGTATAGGTCAGGACGCCCGGCGAACCCGGCGCGCCCCGGAAATCAACGCTGTAGTCGGCCCAGTTCAGGAACTCTCCGAACAGCTGGCGCTGGGTGCCGCCGTCGGCCTTGCTGTAGCCGATGTCGCCGGACAGATCCCAGCCCTCGCCCTGCCACCTGCCGTCCAAGTGATAGGAGTCCGTCGTCAGGGCGGCCTCGCGGTACTGGACGTCCAGCACGCTCAGCGCGTTCTTGAAGGCGGCGTATTTGATGACGCCGTCCTCGATCTGGATGTCGGTGAGGGCGCCCAGGCTGTTCCAGGTGTTGCCCTGGAAGGCGAACAGCGACTGGTTGGTGTTGTTGTAGGTCGCCTCGACGTGCAGCCAGTCGAAATTCAGGTCCAGCTGCTCGACCGGTCGCCATTGCAGGGCGACGGTATAGCTGTCGCGCTCACGGTCCTGCTCGAAGAAGTGGGTGCCGAACGAGTTCAGGCCGCGGGCGTTCGGATTGGCCAGCAGGGTCGAGGCGCAGGTCCCGGCGCAGTTGCCGTTGGTGATGGAGTTGGCGCCCGGGTTCTCCGGGTTGCCGCCGGCGTAGTAGTTGGCCGGGATGGTGCCGTAAGCTTCCAGACCGTCGCGGCGCAGGCCGTCCTTGGCGTGCTGATAGGAGACCAGGACGCCGAAGTTGCGGTCCTCGTTCCGCCAACCGGCCAGTAGCGAATACTGGGGGTCGGACTCTTCGGACCGGTCATTGTAGAGCCAGGTCGCGGCGCCCGAGAGGGTCAGGCCGTTGCCTAGGTCCAGCGGACGGCGGGTCAGGACGTCGACCGTGCCGCCGATGCTGCCTTCGTCGATGCGGGCTTCCGACGACTTGAAGACCTCGACCCGGCCGACGATCTGCGGCGCCAGAAGGGCGTAGTTGAAAGTCCGTCCCGGCTGATCGAGGATGAACCAGTCCGCCGAAGCGACCGTCTGGCCGTTCAGCAGGGTGCGGTTCAGGGCCGGGTCGGTGCCCAGGATCGAAACCTTCTCACCCTGGCCGAAGGCGCGGTCGATGGTGACGCCCGGAATGATGGTGATGGCTTCCGCCACGTTTGAGCTGGGGAATTTGCCCACGTCTTCGGCGGTGACGACATCGATGATGGCGTCCGCGTTGCGTTTGGTCTGCAGCGATTGCTGCAGCGAGGCGCGAATACCGGTGACGATCACATCGTCGATGACGGCGGGTTCCCCCGCGTCCTGTGCGGCGGCGGCGCCGGCGACAAGCGCCAGAGCGCTTACGGTTCCGGCCAGCAAGGCATGACGAAGACTCATGACGCCTATTCTCCCCTGATTGGACCTACCCCCGCAGGTCCAGAAAAGCCCAATTTAAGACCAATATGGTCCATTCCCCGACCGCGAATGCTGAATTGCGCCGCCGTTGACACGAGACTTTCATCAAACAATCACGACGCGCAAGACCAAAATGATAATTGGGCCTATTCTTTTATTATATTGGTACTTGATTGGTCGCATGACTTGCGTTCAGATGGGCGTATCAAACGGGCTGTTTGAATTGGACGGGGCGTAATGTCGTTTCTCGAAGCCATAGGCCCGCTGGACGCCCAGCGTCCGGCGCCGCTGTACCAGCAGCTGCAGCACGCCGTGCGCGAGGCGATCGAGCGTCACGCCCTGAAACCCGACGAGGCACTGCCGCCCGAACGCGACCTCGCCTCGGGCCTGGCGGTGTCGCGCATCACGGTGCGCAAGGCGTTCGACGGCCTGGTCGCCGAGGGCCTGCTGACCCGCCGCCAGGGCGCCGGCACCTTCGTCGCCGCCCGGGTGGAGAAGAGCTTCTCCAAGCTGACGTCCTTCTCGGAAGACATGGCCGCGCGTGGCCGCAAGGCGACAAGTTCCTGGCTGAACCGCAGCGAAGGCGCCGTGACGCCCGAGGAATCGCTGACGTTGGGGCTCAGCCCCGGCACGCCGGTCTATCGCTTCAGCCGCATCCGCTACGCCGACGGCCTGCCGATGGCGCTGGAGTATTCGACCATCCCCGCGGCCTGCCTGCCCGGCCTCGATGCGGTCGGCGCCTCGCTGTACCGCGCCCTGGCCGACACCGGCTACCGCCCCAACCGCGCGCTTCAGCGCCTGCGGGCCGTCCTGTTCAACGACGAGCAGGCCGAACTGCTGGGCACGACCGCTGGGGCGGCCGGGCTGCTGATCGAGCGCCGCGCCTTCCACGCTGGTCAGGCGGTCGAGGTCACCCAGTCCTACTATCGCGGCGACGCCTATGACTTCGTCGCCGAACTGAACGACGGCCCCGCCTGATGCGCGCCGAAGGCACGAAGATGTTCGCCGAGGCCGCCGAGGCCCCGGCCGTGGTCACCGCCCAGCTGCGTGACAACGCCGGGATCGTCGCCCGCGCCGCCGCCTATCTGCGCGCGCACCCGCCCACCGCCGCCCTGATCTGCGGCCGGGGCAGTTCGGACAACGCCGGGGTCTTCGCCCGCTATCTGATCGAGGCCGAGACCGGCGTCCTGACCAGTCCCACCCCTCTGGCTCTCAGCTCGGTCTACGGGCTCACGCCGCGCATTCCCGGCGGCGTCTGCTTCGCCGTCTCGCAGTCGGGCAAGAGCCCGGACCTGGTCGCCGCCGCCGCCGCCGCCAAGGCGGGCGGCGCCTTCGTCATCGCCCTGGTCAATGTTGAGGGCTCGCCCCTGTCGGACGTGGCCGACCTGACCGTTCCGCTGCGCGCGGGCCCGGAGCTGTCGGTGGCCGCGACCAAGAGCTTCATCGCCAGCCTCAGCGCCATCGCCCATCTGATCGCGGAATGGAGCGGCGACGCCGACCTGTCCGCCGGACTGAAGGATCTGCCGCGACAGCTGGACGCCGCCTGGAAACAGGACTGGTCCGCCGCCCTGCCCGCCCTGACCGATGCGACCAGTCTCTATGTCGTCGGCCGCGGCGTCGGCTTCGGCGTGGCCCGCGAGGCGGCGCTGAAGCTGAAGGAGACCTGCGGCCTGCACGCCGAGGCGTTCAGCACCGCCGAGGTCCGTCACGGCCCGATGGCTCTGGTCAAGACCGGCTTCCCCGTCCTGCTGCTGCCCCAGTCGGACGCGACGCGCGACGACGCCGAGGATCTGGCCGCCGACTTCGCCCGGCGGGGCGCCCGGGTCTTCTTCGCCGGAGCCACGACCGCGCCCGGCGTCGTCGCCCTGCCCACCGTGCACAGCCATCCGTGGCTTGAGCCGATCCTGCTGATCCAGAGCTTCTATCGGCTGGCGGCGACGCTCTCGACGGCGCGCGGCTTCGATCCCGACCGACCGCCCTATCTCAACAAGGTGACCGAGACCGTTTGATGCCCATCCTGCTGTATAACGGGCGGATTCTGGCCGAGGACGCCTTTCACCAGGGCCTAGCCGTGGTCATTGACGGCGACCGCATCGCCGCCGTCGGACCGGAAGCCGCCGTGCGCGCCGCGTTCCCGGAGGCGACGGATCACGACCTGAACGGCGACCCGCTGGTTCCCGGCTACATCGACACCCAGGTCAACGGCGGCGGCGGCGTCCTGTTCAACGACGCCCCCACGGTCGAGACCATCGCCCGCATCGGCGCGGCCCACCGGCGCTTCGGCACCACCGGCTTCCTGCCGACCCTGATCAGCGACGACCTGTCGGTCATCGACCGGGCCATCGACGCGGTCGAACAGGCCATGGCCGAGGGCGTGCCCGGGGTGCTGGGCATCCACGTCGAGGGCCCGTTCCTGAACGTCGCCCGTAAGGGCATCCACGACCCCAACAAGTTCCGTACCCTGGACGCCGAGGCCGTACGCCTGCTGACCCGGATGAAGGCGGGCCGGACCCTGATCACCCTGGCCCCGGAAATGACCTCGCCCGACATGATCGCGGCCCTGGTCGCGGGCGGCGCCGTGGTCGCCGCCGGCCATACGGACGCCGACCATGCGACGACCCGAACGGCGCTGGACGCCGGCGTGACCGGCTTCACCCACCTGTTCAACGCCATGTCCCCGCTGACCAGCCGCGAGCCCGGCGTGGTCGGGGCGGCGCTGGAGAACACTACCGCCTGGTGCGGGATCATCGTCGACGGCCACCACGTCGATCCGGTGGTGTTGAAGCTGGCGCTGCGCTGCCGCCCCGCCGACCGCTTCATGCTGGTTACCGACGCCATGCCCAGCGTCAATGCGGGCAGTGACCACTTTTACCTTCAGGGCCGCCGCATCTCGGTGAAGGACGGCGCCTGTCTGGACGAGCGCGGCGTGCTGGCGGGCTCCGACCTCGACATGGCCGCCGCCGTGCGCAACGCCCGCGACCTGCTGGACCTCGACCTGCCGACCGCCGTCATGATGGCCTCGGCCGCTCCGGCCGCCTTCCTGGGCCTGGAGCGCGAACGCGGCCGCATCGCGCCGGGGTTCGCCGCGGACCTTCTGATCCTCAACGAAGACCTGTCCGTTGCACAGAGCTGGATCGACGGCGCCCCGGTCCGTCACGTCTGACGCCGACGTCGGGCGACGCCCTTCGGTTCAACGCGCCAGCATTGTTCCGGAGATCGCATCGACCGAGGTCACCCCGGACAGGGCCATGGCGACGGTCATCTCGGCGGCCAGAAGCTCCAGGACGTGTGTCACGCCGGCTTCACCCCGCGCCGCCAGCGCATAGGCCCAGGCCCGTCCGATGAGGACGCCGTCGGCGCCGAGCGCGAGCATCCGCACGACATCCAGCCCGCTGCGCACGCCGCCGTCCGCCAGGACCGTGACCTTCCCCTGAACCGCCTCCGCGATCGCCGGCAGCGCGCGCGCGGACGACAGGGCGCCGTCCAGCTGGCGGCCGCCGTGGTTGGACACCACAAGGCCATCGGCGCCCAGGTCCACCGCCGCCCGGGCGTCCTCGGGGTCGAGCAGCCCCTTGATGATCAGGGGTCCCTTCCACTGATCCCGCACCCATTCCAGATCGCTCCAGGTCACGGAGGGATCGAAATTGTTCCGCATCCAGGCGAAGAAGTCCTCCAGGCCGGAGCCGTCGCCCAAGACCGGGGCCACATTGCCCAGGGCGTGCGGGCGTCCGTTGATCCCCACTTCCCACGCCCAGGCCGGCCGCTGCACCGCCTGCCAGATCCGCCTCACATCGCCCGCAAGCCCCGGCGCGCCGGCCAGGCCGGACCGGAGGTCGCGATAGCGCGATCCCGGCACCGGCATGTCGACCGTGAAGACCAGGGCGGGACATCCCGCCTCGGCCGCCCGCGTCAGAAGGTCCTTCATGAAGGCGCGGTCGCGGATCATGTAGAGCTGGAACCAGAACGGCGCCGGCGATCCTTTCGCGACCTCCCCGATCGGACAGGCCGAGACCGTCGACAGGGTGAAGGGCACGCCGAAGGCGGCCGCCGCCCGGGCCGCCTGAACCTCGCCGCGCCGGGCGTTCATCCCGGCCAGCCCGATCGGCGCCAGGGCGACCGGCAGGGCGCTCTTCTGGCCGAACAGGGTGGTCGACAGGTCGATGTTCGACACGTCGCGCAGCACGCGCTGGCGCAGTGCGATGTCCTGCAGGTCCGACACATTGCGGCGCAGGGTCGTCTCCGAATAGGAGCCGCCGTCGATGTACTCGAACAGGAAGCGCGGCAGTCGCCGCCGGGCGAGCTCGCGGTAGTCGCCGATGGATGCAGCCTTCATCGCCCGCGCCCTACTGGAAGTTCGCCAGGGCGCCGCCATCAACCAGCAAGGCCGCGCCGGACATGTAGGACGCCATGTCCGAGGCCAGGAAGGCGACGACGCCGGCGATGTCCTCAGGCCGGCCCAGCCGGCCCAGGGGAATGCGGCCTTCCATGTACCGGCGCTTGTCCGGATCGGCGAGATCGTCCTTGTTGATGTCGGTCGCGACCGTTCCCGGCAGGACGGAGTTGCACCGGATGCCATGCCGGCCCAGGGCGACGGCGCAGGACTGCATTAGGCTGTGCACCCCGGCCTTGGTCGGCGTGTAGTGGGTCTGCATCTCGCCGCCCACCAAGGCGGAGATCGAGCTGATGGCGACGATGGAGCCGCCCCGGCCCTCGGCGTCCCTGCCCTGCCTGACCATCTGGTTGGCCGCCGCCTGGACCATGAAATAGGCCCCGTGCAGGTTGACCTCCATCGTCCGGCGCAGGGTCTCGACCGGCATGTCGAAGAAGGCGTGGAACGGGCAGATGCCGGCGTTGGAGACGAAGACGTCCACCCGCCCGAACGCCTCGACCGCCGCCGCCACGAAGGCCGGCGCGCTCTCGGGCAGGGCCACGTCGCCGTCGACCGCGATCGCCCGCCGCCCCAGAGCCTCGACCGCCGAGAGCACGGCGGCGGCTTCTTCGGCGTCGTTGAAGGTGTTGATGGCGACGTCCGCACCCTGCCGCGCCGCTTCGATCGCGGTCGCCCGGCCGATCCCGCGCGAGGCGCCGGTGACCAGCACCACCTTGTTTTCAAGCAGCATGCGGACTCCGGCGGGGTTCAGGGTTTGGGCGACCAGCCGAGATCAAGGCTGATGGCGTTGGCGGCGTCCATGACCGTCACGGTCAGTTCGGCCATGCGGGCGTCGCTCATGTACTGGGCGGCGCTGGAGACGCTGATGGCGGCGATCACCTGGCCGTCCACCCCGCGCACGGGGGCTGCGACGCAGCGGATCTGGTCCTCGTTCTCCTCAAGGTCGAAGGCGTAGCCCTTGGCTGCATAGCCGCGCATCCGTTCCAGCCAGACGGCGCGGGCGGCGGAATCGAACGGCTGACCCTCCGGCGAATAGAAGTCCGTCCACTCCGCCTCGGTCTTGTCCAGGATCAAGGCCTTGCCCAGGCCCGTCGACGCGATCGGATGCCGCTCGCCCAGACGCGATCCGATGTTGATCCGCCGACGCCCGCCGACCTTGTCCAGGTAGAGGGCGTGGCGTCCGTCCAGCACGCCCAGATGCACGGTGTCCTCGGTGGTCGCCGACAGTTGCTCCAGCC
>NZ_JAHFPF010000318.1 GCF_023259385.1 Brevundimonas sp.
AGACGCCCCAGCCCGGCCTCGAGCCGGGACCGACCAGAAAGCTGCGCGTGGCCGCCGTCGGCGACCTGCATGTGGGCGAAAACCATGAGCGGCCGCACCGCGAACTGTTCGAGCGCGTGTCCGACGACGCCGACGTGCTGTGCCTGTGCGGCGACCTGACCAATTTCGGCAAGACGCGCGAGGTGGAGATCCTCCTGGAGGACATCCGCGCCTGCAAGATTCCCATGGTCGGGGTGCTGGGCAATCACGAGCACGAATGCGGCCAGCCCGAGCATGTGACCAAGATGCTATGCGATGCCGGGGTCCAGATGCTGACCGGCCAGGCCTTCGAGATCGAGGGCGTCGGCTTCGCGGGCGGCAAGGGCTTCGTCGGCGGCTTCGGCCGCTACATGCTGAGCCCCTTCGGCGAGGCGACGATCAAGAGTTTCGTGCAGGAGGCGGTCGAGGACGCCAACCAGATCGAGAACTCGATCCGCATGCTGCGCACCGAGCGCTCGGTGGTGCTGCTGCACTACGCCCCCGTCGTCGACACCGTGATGGGCGAGCCGCCCGAAATCCACGCCTTCCTCGGCTCCTCGCGTCTGGGCGAGACCATCGACCGCTATGACAACGTCAGCCTGGTCGTTCACGGCCACGCCCACCGCGGCGCGCCCGAGGGCCGGACCCACAAGGGCGTGCCGGTCTACAACGTGGCCCTGCCGGTGCTGCGAACGCTGGGGGATCAGCCCTATCGGGTGTTCCAGGTCTAGGGCTCAGCCCGGCTCATCGTCCTGCAGCGGCGCGTGGTGGACGACCTGCCGGCGCTCGACCGCATAGGCGACCAGCCACAGGGCCATGGCCCAGGCGGCGCCGGCGCACCAGCCGGCCAGCACGTCGGTGGCCCAGTGGGCGCCGAGGTAGACGCGGGTCAGGCCGATCAGCAGGGCGATCAGGATGGCGCTGCCCAGCACGAAGGCCTTGAATCGTTTCTGGGGGAAGGCCCGGGTCAGCATGACGCCCAGCGTCAGGTAGAAGACCGTCGACAGCAGGGCGTGGCCCGAGGGGAAGCTGGCGTTTAGCGTCTCAACCGCCTGATAGGCGGCGGGCGGGCGGGCGCGCTCGAACAGGGCCTTGAGGCCTTCACTCAGGGCCACGCCGCCGGCCAGGCCGACGACGAGCAGCAGGGCCGACAGCCGCTTGCGCTGGATCAGCAGGAAGCTGAAGGCGATCACCGCGAACAGGGTCAGGACGGAGATGCCGCCCAGGGACGTCAGGTCGGCCGCCGCCTCCTGGAGCCACCACGGCCCGCGCGGCTGTCCCGCGACCGGCTGGAGCCAGTGCAGCACCGCCTGGTCGAACATCTGGCCGTCCGCCTCGGTCATGTCGTCGGCGACCTCGACAAAGGTCATGACGCCTAGGGCGATGATCAGAAGCGCGCTCAAGGCGGCGATTTCGGTGCGGGCGATGCGCAGTGCGCGGCGCCAAAAAACGACTTGCTGTTCCCCGGTCATGGCCAAGCTAACGGTCCCGTTTGTGGGACGTTCCCCTCACGCGTTCGTGATTCAAATCGACAGCGCCTTGTCATGCCCGCGTCGCGGCCTGTCCACAGGCTCATCCCCCGCCTTGAAGCCGATTCGGATAGAAAGTGATCGTCAAGCCCGTTGACGGTTGGTTAGCCATCTGCGCCCCATATGTGGGCTTGGGGAGCGCTTCAGCCACTAGGTCTTGTGGTTCGGAGCGCGGGGATACCTCTTAGATTTTTGTTCAGGGCGACGATCAAATGGCTGGCGGCGAAGCGTTGAAGACGATGGAATTCCAGACGGTTGCGGACGCCGACGGCGAAGCCCGCCCGCATCTGTCGGTCGTTCCCTCGATCCAGATCGACCGTTCGCGGGATGATCTGCTCACGGACTTCGGCAAGAAGACCCTCGAGGACCGCTATCTTCTGGCCGGCGAGAGCTACCAGGACATGTTCGCCCGGGTCGCCACGGCCTTCTCGGACGACGCCGAGCACGCCCAGCGCGTCTACGACTATATGTCGAAGCTGTGGTTCATGCCGGCGACCCCGGTGCTGTCGAACGGCGGCGCGGATCGCGGCCTGCCGATCAGCTGCTTCCTGAACGCGGTCGGCGACTCGCTGGACGGCATCCAGAGCGTCTGGAACGAAAACGTGGCCCTGGCCTCGAACGGCGGCGGCATCGGCACCTACTGGGGCGGCGTCCGCTCCATCGGCGAGAAGGTCAAGGGCGCGGGCCAGACCTCGGGCATCATCCCCTTCATCCGTGTGATGGACTCGCTGACGCTGGCGATCTCGCAGGGCTCGCTGCGCCGCGGCTCGGCCGCCGTCTACCTGGACATCCACCACCCGGAGATCGAGGAGTTCCTCGAAATCCGCAAACCGTCGGGCGACTTCAACCGCAAGTCCCTGAACCTGCACCACGGCATCTCGATCACCGACGCCTTCATGGAGGCGGTTCGCGACGGCAAGACCTTCGACCTGCTGTCGCCCAAGAACAAGGAAGTGATGAAGACGGTCGATGCGCGCGCCCTGTGGCAGAAGATCCTCGAGATCCGCCTGCAGACCGGCGAGCCCTACCTGATCTTCTCCGACACGGTGAACCGGCAGATGCCGCAGCACCAGAAGGACCTGGGCCTGTCGGTCAAGCAGTCCAACCTGTGCGCCGAGATCATGCTGCACACCGGCCGCGACCACCTGGGCGTCGACCGCACCGCGGTCTGCTGCCTGTCCTCGGTCAATGCCGAGACTTTCCTGGAGTGGCGCGAAGAGCCCAAGTTCATCGAGGACGTGATGCGCTTCCTCGACAACGTGCTGGAAGACTTCATCCGCCGCGCCCCGCCCGCCATGGCCGCCGCCGTCTACTCGGCCAAGCGCGAGCGTTCGGTGGGCCTGGGCCTGATGGGCTTCCACTCCTTCCTGCAGGGCCAGGGCGTCGCCTTCGAAAGCGCCATGGCCAAGTCGTGGAACATGCGCCTGTTCAAGCACCTGCGCCGCGAGGCCGACAAGGCCAGCCGCCTGCTGGCCGAAGAGAAGGGCGCCTGCGAGGACGCCGCCGAGCGTGGCGTCATGGAGCGCTTCTCGCACAAGCTGGCCATCGCCCCGACCGCCTCGATCTCGATCATCTGCGGCGGCACCTCGGCCGGCATCGAGCCGATCCCGGCCAACATCTACACCCACAAGACCCTGTCGGGCTCGTTCGCGGTCAAGAACCCCTATCTGGAGCGCCTGCTCGACGAGAAGGGGATCAACACCGAGGCCGTCTGGAACTCGATCCTCGAACACGAGGGGTCGGTCCAGCATCTGGACGCCCTGAACGAGGACGAGAAGGGCATCTACAAGACCGCCTTCGAGCTGGACCAGCGTTGGGTGGTTGAACTGGCCGCCGACCGCGCGCCGGAAATCTGCCAGGCCCAGTCGCTGAACCTGTTCATCCCGGGCGACGTCAACAAATGGGATCTGCACATGTTGCACTGGTCCGCCTGGG
>NZ_JAHFPF010000075.1 GCF_023259385.1 Brevundimonas sp.
GAGCAGATGATCTTCTTCCGGGCCGTCCAGGGCTTCGTCGGCGGGGCCATGATCCCGACCGTGTTCGCGGTGGCCTTCACCGCCTTCCCGCCCGCGCAGCGCGTGACGGCCAGCGTGATCATGGGCCTGATCGTGACCCTGGCCCCGACCATCGGGCCGACGCTGGGCGGCCACCTGACCGAGCAGCTCAGCTGGCGCTGGCTGTTCTTCATCAATGTGCCTCCGGGCATGCTGGTGCTGTTCCTGGTCAGCCGTTACGCCAATTTCGACAAGGGCGACCCGTCGCTGTCTAAGGGTTTCGACTGGTTCGGACTGGCCCTGATGGCGACCTTCCTGATGAGCCTGCAGTTCGTGCTGGAGGAGGGGGCCAAGAACGACTGGTTCGCCGACGACCAGATCCTGCTGCTCGCCGTCGTCGTCGCCGTCACCGGACCGGCCTTCATCTGGCGGACCCTGACCTACTACAACCCGATCGTGGAGCTGCGGGCGTTCGCGAACCGCAACTTCTTCGTCGGGGTGGTGATGACCTTCACCGTCGGCCTGGCCCTGTTCGGCGGGACCTTCCTGCTGCCGCTCTTCCTGGGCCGGGTGCGCCATTATTCGGCGGCCGAGGTCGGCACGACGATGGTGGTGTCCGGCCTGGCCATGTTCGCCACCGGCCCGTTCGCCGGCCGTCTGGTGCGGGCGGTCGATCCGCGCATCCTGATGTTCGGCGGCTTCATGATGTGCGCCTGGGGCATGTGGGACGCCCATGCGGTCACCGACCAGTGGGGCTTCTGGCAGTTCGCGGGCGTGCAGGCGCTGCGCGGCGTCGGCGTGATGATCGCCATGATCGCCTCGCAGCAGGTGACCATGTCGACCCTGCCGCCGCACATGGTGAAGAACGCCTCGGGGCTGGTGAACCTGTTCCGCAACGTCGGCGGGGCGGTGGGCCTGGCTCTGCTGAACACCTCGCTGACGACCAACACCGCCCTGCACATGAGCGAGCTGACCCAGAACATCCAGAACACCAACGCGGGCATGCAGGGCATGCTGGCGGGGATGCAGGACCGGTTCGCGGGCTCGATCGATCCCGCAGGCGCCTCGATGAAGGCGGTCTACGGCATGCTGCAGCTGCAGGCGACGACGCTGGCCTTCGGCGACGCCTTCGCCATGCTGGCCATCGGCTGCGCCGCCGCGGCCTTCGTGACCCTGCTGGCCAAGCCGGTGAAGCCGGGCACGGGCGCGGCCCCGCCGGCGGACGCACACTGATGCCGCGCGTTGTCGGACAGGTCGACGAGACCAAGACCGAGGCCATTCTGGACGCGGCCTTCGCCCTGTTCTCGGAGAAGGGCGCGGGGGTCTCCATGGAGGCCATCGCGCGCAAGGCGGGGGTGTCGCGCCAGACGCTGTACAATCGCTTCCCGTCGCGGGTGGAGATGGCCCGGGCGCTGGCGTCCCGGCGGTCGGACGCCATCAGCGCGCCGCTGCGGTCGGGCGGCGATCCCGAGACGGTGCTGACCGGCATGGCCCGGGCGCTGTTGGAAAAGATCTGCAGCCGGGACGGCCGGGGCTCTATGCGCGGCGTGGCGATGATCTCGCCCCAGGCGCCAGAGGTCGCTCACGCCATCTATGACGCCGGGCCGGCGGAGGGGCTGAGGCGCCTGTCCGTCTGGCTGGCCGAACAGGACCGGAAGGGCCTGCTGGTGGTGCCCGATCCGGCGGCCGCCGCCGAGATGTTCGCCGGAATGACCCTGGGCCACGGCCATCTGCGCGGGATACTCGGCGTGCCCCAGCCGCCGTTCGACCCGGACGCGCGCGCGCTGGAGACGGCGCGCCGCTTTATCCGGGCGTTCGCCCCGGCGTGACGGGCGGACGGGATCGGCGTAGAGCACCGTCAGTTCACGGAGAGCCCGCCCATGCTGATCCACCTGTCGTCTTGGCCCGAGATCGACGCCCGGCTGAAGACCACCAAGACCGTGGTCGTGCCGATCGGCTCGAATGAGCAGCACGGGCCGACGGGCCTGCTGGGCACCGACTGGCTGTGCCCCGAGATCATCGCCCATGCGGCGGAGAAGGAGGATGAGTCGCTGGTCGTGGCGCCGACCTTCAACATCGGCATGGCCCAGCACCACCTGGCCTTCGCGGGCACCATCTCGCTGCGCCCCTCGACCTTCATGGCCGCGATCACCGACTGGGTGATGTCGCTGCAGCGGCACGGCTTCGAGCGGATCTATTTCCTCAACGGGCACGGCGGCAACGTCGCCACCATCGAGGCCACCTTCGCCGAGATCTACGCCGAGTGGAGCTTTGTCGAGGAGCGTCCGCCCTTCGTGCTGAAGCTGCGCAACTGGTGGGACCTGCCGGGGGTGCACGGGCTGTGCAACCGCCTGTTCCCGACCGGCCACGGCATGCACGCCACCCCGTCCGAGATCGCCGTCACCCAGGCCGCCTATCCGGACCGGATCAAGACGGCGGACTACAGCCCCAAGGTCGCGCCCACGGGGCCGATCCGCGACGCCCTGGACTATCGCGCCCGCTTCCCCGACGGCCGCATCGGCTCCGATCCGGCCCTGGCCAGCCCCGAGCACGGCCAGACGATCATCGACGCTTCCGTGCCCGCCCTGCTGAAGGACGTGGCCGACTTCTCGAACGAAGTGTTGCCGTAGCCTCCGGCGAAGCGCACGGTCCCGGCATGAGCCCCATCGACGAAGCCGCCCGCGCCGCCCGCGCCGGACAGGAACTGATGCAAGCCTCGGGCGACGTGATCGCCCGGCGGCTGGGCATCGTCGCGGACGCGATGCGCGATCCGTCCAAGGCCGACATGCGCGAACTGTCGCTGATGAGCTCCGAGAAGGTCGAGGCCATGGCCGCCTCCGCCCGCGTGGGCATGACGGGGGCGATGGCGCTGGCCCAGACCGCGCAGACCGTGGCCGCGCGCGAAACGGCGGCGGCGAGCCGGGCCTTCGACGCGGTGATGACCTCGACCACTCCGGCCGAGGCGATGACCGCCCAGGGGCTGTGGGCGGCCAACGCCTGGACCCGTTCGATGCAGGACGGCTGGGCCATGGGCGCGGCCCTGATGAAGCTTCAGACCGACGCCCTGCAGCCGATCCACGCGGCGGCCACCGCCAATGCGAAACGGCTCCGGAAGTAGGGAACGAGTCGCGCGGCCAAGGCTTCCGCCTTTGTAGCAACGGAGGCCCAGATGGCTGACGATCCCAAGAAGACCGACCCGCATCCCGGCATGATGGGCGACGGCACCGAAGAGCAGAACCTGAACCAGCCCGGCGATCCGTCGAAACGGATCACCGAGGAGGAGGTCGAAGAGGCCTTCGGCGGCGAAGACTCAGAAGACGCCTGAGTCTTACGGGTCCATCTTTAGCGGAACGGCGGCTCATCGAAGGCGCGCAGCTTGCGGGAGTGCAGGCGGTTGCCTTCCGCGCGCAGCAGATCCACGGCCTGGATGCCGATCTGGAGGTGTTCCGAGATGGAGCCCTCGTAGAAGCGGTTGGCCTGTCCCGGCAGCTTGATCTCGCCGTGCAGCGGCTTGTCCGACACGCACAGCAGCGTCCCGTAGGGCACGCGGAAGCGATAGCCCTGGGCGGCGATGGTGGCGGATTCCATATCGATGGCGACGGCGCGGCTCTGGTTGAAGCGCAGCGCCGACTTGGAATAGCGCAGCTCCCAGTTCCGGTCGTCGGTGGTGACGACGGTGCCGGTGCGCAGACGCTTCTTCACCTCTTCGCCCGGCGCGCCGGAGACCATTTTGGCCGCGTCGTAGAGGGCGCGCTGGACTTCGGCGATCGAGGGAATGGGGATGTCCGGCGGCAGCACCGCGTCGAGCACGTGGTCGTCACGCAGATAGGCGTGGGCCAGGACGTAGTCGCCGATCGTCTGCGACGGGCGCAGGCCGCCGCAGTGGCCGATCATCATCCAGGCGTGCGGCCGGGTGACGGCCAGGTGGTCGCAGATGGTCTTGGCGTTGGACGGGCCGACGCCGATGTTGACCAGGGTGATCCCGTTCCAGCCCGGCGCGGTCAGGTGGTAGGCCGGCATCTGGTGCTTCTTCCACGCGGCGTCGGCGACGACGGCCTCGGGGTTGGGCGTATCGCGCGTGACCACCACCCCGCCCGAGGTCGAGAAGGTCTCGTAGATGCTGTTCGGATCCTTGATCTGCTCCAGCGCCCAGCGCACGAACTCGTCGACGTAGCGGTTGTAGTTGGTGAACAGGATGTAGTTCTGCACGTCTTCGACCGGGGTGCCGGTGTAGTGGCGCAACCGGGCCAGCGAGAAGTCGGTGCGCAGGCCGTCGAACTGCGACAGCGGGAAGTCCTCGGCCGGATCGAACAGGCCGTCGGAGATCTCGTCGCCGATGTGGGCCAGGTCGGTGGTCGGGAAATAGCGCGCGATGGCCGCCGTCATGCTGGCGTCCAGCACCACGTCCGAGCCGTCCAGCACGTAGGGGAAGGGAATCTCCTGCTCGGACGGGCCGACGTCGAAGGTCGCGCCGTAGTCTTCCTCGAGCAGGTTGAGCTGTTCGTTCAGGTACGAACGGTACAGGTCGGGCCGGGTGATGGTGGTGGAATAGACGCCCTGCCGCGAGAGGCGGGCGTAGGAGCGGGTCGCCAGATTGGCCGGCCGGTCGCCGAACCAGCTGACGCGAAGCTCGGGATAGGAGAAGAGGCCGGTGGCCCGGGCCGCGGCGTCGGGGCGCTCGCCGGTGGCGAGGAAGGTCTTCACCGCATCGCGCAGATTGGCGACGGATTGGCTGTAGAGGGTTTCGAGGCGGTCCAGCGCCGCCTGTGCTGTCATCGTGTTTGTCATGACCTCCCCTAGCGGAAGATCATGACCTTGGCGAGACGGCGGAGCTTAAGGCGCGTCGTCCTTGACCAATCGGGTCAGGACGAGCCGGTCGCCGCGAATCTCGAACTCCAGCGTGGCTTCGCCGCCGGAGGGGCAGCAGTTGCCGTCCGACGGACGCCATAGGGCGGTCCGGGCGGTCATGCCGTCATAGCTGAACGAGACGCCCTTCCAGATTTCCAGGCCGGTGGGCAACAGGGCGGGCAGGTCGATGTCGCGCCAGCTTTCGTTGTCGATCTCGGTCAGCGGATGATCGGCGCCGGGGGTGAAGCGATACAGGGCGTCGGCGTTGTACGCCCCGGTGCCGGCGATGACGCCGGCCACGGCAACATAGACCTGATCCTCGGCGCGGAAGATCTGGGGCGGCTCGTACCGAATGCCCCCATGGTCCCAGGTCTGGGCCTGCAAGCGTTCACCGCCGGTCAGCAGGACATAGCCCGCGACGCCGCCGTCCTGCGGGGTGAAGCCGTTCTGGAGCTGCCAGATCAGGCGCTCTCCGTCGATGTTCAGATAGCCGCCGGTGAAGGTGGTGCAGTCGCCCAGGCCGATATCGACACAGCCCTCCGGCAGACCGGCGGCGCGGACCGCGAGCGCCCGGATCCGGGCATCCGTCCGGGCGGACGCGTTCCAGCGCTCGGCCCAACGTTCGTCCGTTTCCTCGACGACGGCGTCCTCGAACGCGCGCTCCTGCAGCCACTCCCGCCGCTCGATGTCCAGCCGCAGCGGGGTCGGGCTGACCGCGCGGGCGGCGGCGAAGGCGGCTTCGGCCTGTCGCTGGCCGTCCTGCGGCGCGGCGGCGGTCGACAGGCCCCAGACAAGGCCCGAGGCCAATAGAGCAGCGATCTTCATGGCGGCGTCCTCCCGAGATGCAGAATGCGCCGATCCGGGCGGCTGTCCACTGACGGGGGCTGACCTCGGTCAGGGCGCGCGGGCGGCGACCAGGGCGCGGATGCGGCCGGCGTCCGCGGCGGCTACCGGATTGTAGACCACCATGGCCAGCTCGGGCCGACCCTCAACGGCGAAGGTCGAGAACTCCAGCTCCAACACGCCCAGTTCAGCGTGGTGCAACCGCTTCAGCCCCTCGCCGTGGGCAATGACTTGGTTCTCGCGCCAGAGGGTCTCGAACTCGGGACTGAGCCGCGACAGCTCCTCGACCAGGCGGCCGATTTCGTCGCCCGCCCCCGCGCGGGCGGCGTCGGCGCGAAAGGCGGCGACCACGTAACGGGCCACGGCCCACCAGTCCTCCTGGGCGGCCTTCACGCGCGAATGGGTGAAGATCAGGCGCAGGACGTTGCGGCCCTCGGGCGGCAGGGCCCCGTAGTCGGTCAGGACAGCGGCCGCGGCGCTGTTCCAGGCGACCACGTCCCAGGTGGCGTTCTTCATGATGGCCGGGCTGGTCTCCATCACGTCCAGCACCCGCTGCAGGCGCGGCGTGACCCCGTCCACGGCGCGGTAGCGAACCTCGGGCGGGCGGCCGAGGCCGAGGATGAACAGGTGCTCGCGTTCGTGCTCGGTCAGCATCAGGCCCGATGCGATCCGGTTCAGCACATCGGCCGACGGCGCGCCGCCCCGGCCCTGCTCCAGCCAGGTGTACCAGGTGGGGCTGATGTTGGCGCGCTGGGCCACCTCCTCGCGGCGCAGACCGGGCGTGCGCCGCCGGCCGGCCGGGAAGCCGAGCGCGGCCGGGTCGAGCCGGGCGCGGCGGTCCCGCAGATAGGCGCCGAGACGGTTGGCGGGCGGGGCGGTCATGGGGCGATCCGGGTGATCATTATACTGGGATAAAGCCACTACTTTAACAGCATGAACCGTAGGCGCAGAGCTCTCCACGAACAACCCGGAGACCTTTTCATGCGTGTTTTCCTGACCGGCGCGACCGGCTTCATCGGATCGAGGATCGTGCCCGAGCTCCTCGCCGCCGGACATCCGGTTCTGGGCCTGACCCGGTCGGATGCGGGCGCGGCCGCCCTGATCGCCGCCGGCGCCGAGCCCTGGCGGGGCGACATCGAGGACCTGGACAGCCTACGCGCGGGCGCGGCGGCCTCGGACGCCGTGATCCACACCGCCTTCGACCACGACTTCTCCAACTTCGTCGCCAACTGCGAGAAGGACCGCCGCGCGATCGAGACGCTGGGCGGCGCGCTGAAGGGCTCGGACCGGCCCCTGTTGATCACCTCGGGCGTCGGCATGGGCGGCGGGGGTCATGGACGGCTCGCGGTCGAGTCCGTCTTCGACCGGTCGCACCCCAACCCCCGCATCGCCACCGAGGAGGCGGGGGAGATCCTGAAGGTCGAGGGCGTCGATGTGCGCGTGGTGCGGTTGCCGCAGGTGCACGATCCGGTCCGGCAGGGTCTGATCACCTGGCTGGTCGACATCGCGCGCGACAAGGGCGTGTCGGCCTATGTCGGCGAGGGCGCGAGCCGCTGGTCGGCGGCCCATGTGCTGGATGTGGCCCGGCTGTACCGGCTGGCGCTGGACCGGGGCGAGCGGAACGCGCGCTACAACGCGGTCGCCGAGGAAGGCGTCTCCGCGCGCGAGATCGCCGAGGCGCTGGGGGCGGGGCTGAACCTGCCCGTGGTCAGTCTGTCGCCGGAAGAGGCGGCGGCCCACTTCGGCTGGATGAGCATTTTCGCCGGCTTGGACATGACCGCCTCCAGCGCCTGGACGCGCGAGCGTCTGGGCTGGATCCCCGAGGGGCCGAGCCTGATCGCGGACCTGAAGGCGATGGACTACGGCGTCTGACGCTCAGCCCAGTTCGCGGTGGAAGAAGGCGACCACGTCGTCCAGCACCGGGGCCTTCTTGCGGAACAGGGGCGAGAAGGTCGCGATCAGGTCCTCGTGCGACAGGCCGGGATAGAGTTTGGCCTCGCAGCGGCCGCCGACGGCGTGCATCCGCTCGCACAGGATGGTGGTGTCCTCGGCGTGAACGATCTTGTCGGTCGTACCGTGCCCGGCCCAGATCGGCGGGGCGTCGGCGCGGACGAAGGAGACCGGCTGGGTCAGGGTCAAGTCAGGCGCGCGGCCGAAGGCGTTGATCGAGGACGGCGTGTCCAGCGGCAGGAAGTCATAGGGGCCGGCCAGTCCGGCGGCGGCCTTGATCAGGTCCGGCGCCTCGACGGCGGCCATATAGCGGCGGTCCAGCGCGATCATCATGGCCAGATGGGCGCCCGCCGAATGGCCCATCACTCCCAGTCGGGCCGGGTCGCCGCCGTACTGCGCCGCGATCCGTCCGGCCATGGCGGTCGCCGCCGCCGCGTCCTCGATGAAGGCGGGGAAATGGACTTCGGGCACAAGGCGATAGTCGGGAACCACGACCACGAAACCGCGCGCGGCGAGGGCCTGGGCCGCCCAGCCGTACAGGTCCTTGTCGCCCGCGTACCAGCCGCCGCCATAGAAGAAGACCAGCACGGGCCGCGGGCCGGTCGAAGGCGCGAGGGGCGTCCAGACATCCAGCGTTTGCCGGTCGTCCGGGCCGTAGGACAGGTTGTGGGCGGCGCGGCGCACGCCTCCGTCGCGGGGACCCAGGCCGTTGAGCAGGCCGAGGGGAGAGCAGGCGGCGGCGAGGGCGCCGAGGGTCGGGACGAGAAGGCCACGTCGGGTCATGCCCCAGATACGCACGAAGAGCCGCTCCGGACCAAGGCGCGGGCGTTTATCGGGCCGAAGAAATCAGCGCGCCGCAATTGGCGTCCTCCGCCAGGCCTGGATCGACGAAGGGCAGGAGGGCGATCAACGGATTGACCACGGCGCCGAGGACGCCCGCCAGCCCGGCCTGGGCCACGACCGAACCGGTGTCGATGCCCACATGCGGCGCGGTCAGCGGTCCCTGCACCACGATGGGCGACCAGAGCCGGACCAGCCGCGCCTGCTTGGTCTCGCCATCGATGCGCAGGTTCATCGTCTCGGCCCCCAGGTCGATGGTCCCCGCGCCCCGGGCCAGCACCGGGGTGGTGTCGATGACGAAGGTGCGGGCGGTGGCGGTCCCGCCGGCGACGCTGAAGTCCGCGACGCCGCAGCGGATCTCGGTCGTGGACTCGTCGCCGCCCAGCAGCCTGAACAGGCCCGCCGTGGCGTTGATGCCCAGCAGTTCTGCGAAGGCGGAGCGCATCTTGCCGTGCGGCACGACCAGCGTGATCTGTCCCTTGGAGGCGGCGGCGAAGTCATGGATCGAGGCGCCGGGGCCTTCCAGCCGGGCGCGTCCAAGGGCGCTGCCGGTCACGGTGGGGGCGCCGCCGCGCGCGGGAATGATGGACTCCAGCGGATAGCCGCGCAGACGGAAGTCGATGGTGCTGTAAGGGGTGTCGCGCTTGGCGTTGATCCGCGCCGTGCCGCGAAGTTCCCCCCGGTTGAAGTTGAAGGCGACCGGATCGAGATCGAGGACGGCGTCCTTCAGCTCCGCCCCCAGCTCGACCTTGCGGATATCCAGCTCGTTCCGCTTCACCTGGGCGGCGGTGTATCTCAACGTGCCGTCCATGGCGCGCAGGCGCTCGACCGCCAGCGGGGCGTCGGGCAGCAGGCGGCCGGGCTGGCCGGAGGTGACGACCGTATTGCCCGCAGGGGTCACCGTCGGTCGGCCGCCCAGCACCGAGGCCAGGTCGTCGATATCCAGCAGGCGGGAGTGCAGCACCGCGTCGACGCGGCGGCGGTCGCCGACCTTGTCGACCACGAGGTCGCCGGACAGGTCCGAGGAGCCGACCCGACCGGCGAAGTCGCTGAAGGTGAATTTGGCGTCGTCGCGGGTCAGGGTCCCCGACAGGCGATAGGGCGGGGTGTTCGGCGTCGTGATGCCGGTCAGCAGGTAGAGATCGGCCAGGTCGCGGCCCTGCAGGCTGAGGGTTGAGCGGAACTGGCCCAGGTCGAAGGGCCGGGTGATCGAGCCGCGCGCCTCCAGCCGGGAGCCGACGCCCGCCAGCGTCGCCTGGAAGGCGTAGGGATGGTCTCGGCGGATGTTGATGAAGGGGCCGCCGTGCACGGCCAGCGTCAGGGGCGTGCCGTTGATCGTGCCCTCGCCCTGCAGATTGAAGCCGGCCCGACCGTCCGAGCCCTCGCGGGCGGTGACGGTGGCCTCCAGCCTGATCTTGCGGCGCTGTTCATCGAGCGAAATCTTGCCGTCGCGAATGATCAGCCGGTTGATCGGCGGCAGTTTCAGGCCTTGTCCGTCGTCTGGCCTGTCCGGGTTCAGCTTCCAGCTCTGGCGGCCGTCCTCGGTGGCGATCAGCACGGCCTCGGGACGGGTGATGGCCACCATGGGCATCTCGATCCGGCCTATGAAGAGGGCGCGCAGCCGCACCGAGGCCTGCAGGTCGGCGACGCGCAGGGTGTCGCGCTCCCGCGCCCAGACCGGGCCGCCGACGCGGATCTCGCGGGCCTGGACCGACGGGGTCCAGCTGAACAGCTTCACGTCGAGGTCGCCGTTCAGCTCGATTTCACGCTCATATTTCGCCGAGGCCCAGCGCCCGATCGGACCGCGGAGCCAGTTCCAGTCGAACAGCATCAGGAAGGCCACGACAGCGAGGATCAGCAGCAGGGTGATGGCGACGGCCGTCTTCTCGGCCGGTCCCGGGCGGCGGGCGGCGGCGATGAAGGGGTCGTTGTCGCGCCATTCCCGCAGACGGGCCCCCGCCGGAGCCAGGGCGCGGTCGCGGAAGGCCAGCCAGTTCGGATTGTCTTTCAAGGGGTTGGGCAATCGGTACGGCTCCGTCGAAGCCTGCACAACGCATGAGGGGACCGAAAGCCTCAGGACCGGCGTTTGGCTTCATGTCAAATTTCATACTTTCAAACGTCACATAACATTTACATCTGCTGCGTTTGGCGCATTATTCGCTCCGAGTCCTGAGCATTTCAGGCGTTCTGGAGGAACTCCTATGCGCACCATCCGCGCCCTTGCCGCCCTCGCGGTCGCCGCGTCCGCCCTGTCGGCCCTGCCTGCCGTCGCCCATGATGCGGCCCAGTCGTCGACGGCCCGACCGGTGCTGGTCTGCGGCACGGACGCCGCCACCCGCCGCGCCTTCACGCGGGAACACGGCGCCGCCCCGGTGTTCATCACCGCCCGCGAAGCCCTGGCGCTGCAGCCGTCCGACCCCGCCTGGTCGACGCCGCGCTGCATGACCTCGGTCGAGCACGCCCGCTACGTCAGCGCCGCGACCACCTACGCCCGCACCGCCCGCTAGTACCGGACGACGGCTATGAAAAAGGGCGCTCCCGGCGGGAGCGCCCTTTCTCTTGCCTGAAGCGGCGATCAGTTCGCCGGCTTCAGATACTTGTCCAGCCAGCCGAACACTTCGTTGTGCCATTGCAGGCTGTTGGCCGGCTTCAGCACCCAGTGGTTCTCATTGGGGAAGAACAGCAGGCGGCTGTCGATGCCGCGACGCTGCAGCGCCGTGAAGGTCGACAGGCCCTGGGCGGTGGGAATGCGGTAGTCGAGGTCGCCCTGGACCACCAGCATCGGGTCGCGCCAGTTGGCCACGTGGTGGACCGGGTTGAACTGCTCATAGCCCTGCGGGTTTTCGTAGGGCGTGCCGCCGTACTCCCACTCGGTGAACCACAGCTCCTCGGTGCCGTAGCCCATGCCGCGGATGTCGAAGACGCCGTCGTGGTTGACCAGGCATTTGAACTCGCCCGGCCAGTTGCCCGCGATCCAGTTGATCATATAGCCGCCGTAGGAGGCCCCGAGGGCGCAGGCGTTGTCGCCGTCCAGGAAGCCGTATTTCGCCTGCGCGGCGGCCCAGCCCTTCTGCAGGTCCTCGAACGGGCGGTCGCCCCAGTGCTGGCTGATCGAGTCGGTGAAGGCCTGGCCGTAGCCGGTCGAGCCGTGGAAATCGATCATGACGACGGCGTAGCCGGCGCCGGCGTAGGTTTCGGGGTTCCAGCGGTAGGACCAGCCGTTGCCGAACGAGCCCTGCGGCCCGCCGTGGATCAGGAAGGCGACCGGGTATTTCCGCCCCTCGACATAGTTGGCCGGCTTGATGACGTAGCCGTGGACCGTCTCGCCGTTCCAGCCCGGGAAGTTGAACTGCTCGGCCTCGCCGAAGGCCTTGGCGTCCAGCTGCGGGTTCACATTGGTGATCCGGGCGGGCATCTCGCGGCCCCGGAAGGTCTTGACGAACAGCTCGCTGGGCCGGGTCAGGGTGTCCTGGGCGAAGACGAAGCCCGAGGGGGTCTGCTGGAAGGCCGAGACGTGACCCGGGCCGGTGATCGGCACGACCGAGCCGTTGCGGACGTCGATCGAGAAGATGCGGGTCTGCCCGACGTCGCCGGCGGTGGTGTACAGCGTCCGGCCGTCCTTCGACCATTGCAGGGTGTCGGCCGAGCGGTCCCAGTCGGCGGCGATCTGACGGGTCTGGCCCGTCGCCACGTCGCGCAGGAAGATCGAATATTTGTCAGCCTCGAAGCCCGGGCGGGCCATGGCGCGGTAGGCCAGGGTCTTGCCGTCCGGCGAGTAGACGGGGCCGGTGTCCCAGGCGTCGTTGGCGTCGGTCAGATTGGTCAGCCGGCCCGGTTCGGCGATGGCGACCTGATAGAGGTCGAAATTGGTGCTCCACGGCTCGGACTTGCCGGCCTCGCGGGCCGAGAAGACGATGCCCTGGCCGTCCGGGGTGAAGGTGAACTCGCTCTCGTCGCCGAAGGGCTTGGAGGGGGTGTCGCCGTCGAAGCCGCGGGTGACCCAGACCGGGTCGCGGCCGCCGGCCGTCGGAACCACGAACAGGTGGTTCTGCGTGCCGTCGTTCCAGGTGTCCCAGTGGCGCACGAACATGCGGTCATAGGTCTGGCCGGTCGAGGGATCGTCGGCCACGGCCTTGTTGCGGTCCACCGTGCAGGCCAGCGTCTCGCACTCCGGGAAGACGGCCAGCGACACCGCCACCTGCGCGGCGTCGGGGCTGAGGCGGTAGGCGTTCACGTCGAGCGGCAGATTGGTGACCTGCACCGGGGCGGTCCCGTCGGCCTCGGCGCGCCAAACCTGGCTCGAGCCCGAACGGCCCGAGAGGAAGTACAGCTTGCCGTCCGAACCCCAGCGGGCGGTGTTGGCGCCGCCCTCGTTGATGGCCAGACGGCGGCCTTCACCCGGGTTCTGCAGGTCGATCACGAACAGGGCGCCGGCGCGGCGATTGGCGGCCACGTCGGTCGTGGTCAGCGAATAGACGACCCAGCGGCCGTCCGGCGACACCTGCGGATCGCCCAGCCGGTTGGCCGAGATCATGTCGTTGTAGTCGAAGGCCTCGCGCGCCTGGGACGACGCCGTGGCGGGGGAGGCGGCGGGCGCCTCGGCCAGGGCGGGGACGGCGGTCGCCAGCGCGATGGCGGCGACGGCGCACGAGAGCAGGGAGCGGTGACGCATGGGCGGTTCCTCATGGCTTGATCGCCAACTTGGCCGCTGGCGTAGCACCACGTGAAACGCAGCGAAAGTCGCGCTCCGTCGCCTCACTCAGCCGTGTAATGGTCGGTCCAGGAGAGGATTTCCGACTGCCAGTCGACCCAGTTGCGCGGCTTCAGGACCCAGTGGTTCTCGTCCGGCACATGCACGAAGCGGCTTTCGATGCCCCGCCTTTGCAGCGCCGAGAAGGTCCCCAGCCCCTGTTCCACGGGTACGCGGAAGCCGCGCGAGCCGTGCAGCACCAGCATGGGCTTGGACCAGTCGCCCACGTAGGTG
>NZ_JAHFPF010000076.1:0-7375 GCF_023259385.1 Brevundimonas sp.
GCCCTGTTTCACCGCCGTGGCCGAGACGAAGACGGAGATGGACGAGGCGCGCACGGCCTCGAAATCGATGGCCGTGTCGAGGACCCGCCGGAGCGGGTTCAGGTTGAAGGGGTTGAACTGATAGGGGCTCATCGACAGGGCGATGTTCTCGCCGGTGCGCCAAAGGCCGGTGTCCTTCAGCCAGCCGGGCGTCAGGGCCGCGCTCCAGATCGAGGAATCGCCGAAGACGTTGCGGCCGCCGGACTGGTTGACCTCGCGCCACAGCAGGTCGAGCTGCCTGCGGGCGCCGTCGGGGCCGCCGGTCTCAAGGCCGCTGACCAGGGCCGCGGCGTTCATGGCTCCGGCGGAGGCGGCGGTGACGGCGCGGACGTCCAGGCGGTCGTCCTCGAGCAGGCGGTCGAGCACGCCCCACTGGAAGGCGCCGTGGGAGCCGCCGCCCTGAAGGGCGAGGCAGACCGGACGACGCTTGGGGGCCGCCGGTTTGGCCATGGCTATTGCGCCGTCCAGCCGCCGTCGATGGAGAAGCTGGCCCCGTTGGCCGAGGCGCCGAGGTCGGAGACGAGGTAGAGGAACATCCCGGCCAGCTGGTCGGTGGTGACGAATTTCTTGGTCGGCTGGGAGCCCAGGATGACGTCCTTGAGCACCTGCTCCTTGGACATGCCGCGGGTGCGGGCCTGGTCGGCGATCTGCTTTTCGACGATGGGGGTCTCGACGAAGCCGGGGCAGATGGCGTTGCAGGTGATGTTGTCCTGCGCCACTTCCAGGGCGACGGTCTTGGTGAAGCCGAGGACGCCGTGCTTGGCGGCGACATAGGCCGACTTGAACGGGCTGGCGACCAGGCCGTGGGCCGAGGCGATGTTGACGATCCGGCCGCGGCCCTGGGCCTTCATGATCGGGATGGCCGCCCGCGTCGCATAGAAGGTCGACGACAGGTTGATGGCGATGATCTGCTCCCACTTGTCGGCGGGGAATTTCTCGACGGCCTCGACGTGCTGGATGCCGGCGTTGTTGACCAGGATATCGACACGGCCGAGCTCGTGCTTGCCGAAGGCGACCATGTCGGCGACCTCGTCGCCGCGCATCATGTTGGCGGCGTGGTAGCGGACGCGCACGCCGCAGCTGGCCTCGATCCCGGCGCGGGTGCGTTCGATCTCGGCCGGGTCGCCCAGGCCGTTCAGGACCACGTCGCCACCCCGGCTGGCCACGGCCTTGGCCAGCGCCAGTCCGATTCCCGAGGTCGAACCCGAGATCACCGCCACCTGGCCCTTGAGGTCGCCGACGTCGCGGAACGGTTCGCTCTCGCTGGAGGCGCCTTCACCACGCTTGGGCCACTGGAACATGTTGTCTTTCCTCGGAGGACTTTTCGACTCTGGCCTCGGCGCGACTCTAGCGTCAGGCATACGTCATGGCGACTGTCGGGCTCAAGTATTTCCCGATCTGATGAATATCCACTCCGTGTCCGAGGACGCGGACTTGTCGAAGCGGTAGCCGTCGCGGTCGAAGGCCTTCAAATCCTCCGCCCGGTCGATGCGTTCGTCGATGGCGAAGCGGGCCATGGTCCCGCGCGCCCGCTTGGCGAAGAAGGAGATGATGCGCCGATCGCCGGCCTTGTCCTCGTAGAAGTTCGGCGTGACCACCGGCAGCTTCAGGGCCTTGGCGTCGACGGCGCCGAAATACTCCTGGCTGGCCAGGTTCACGAGGGTCGGATCGCTCTGGCCCTCGGCGTCGGCGTTGAGGCATTTCGAGATGCGGTCGCCCCAGAAGTCGTAGAGGCTGGAGCCGCGCCGGGTCTTCAGCCGCGTGCCCATCTCGAGGCGGTAGGGCTGGATCCGGTCCAGCGGGCGCAGCAGGCCATAGAGGCCGGACAGGATGCGCAGGTGCGCCTGGGCGAAGGCCAGGCCCGCCGGGTCCAGCTCGCGGGCGCGCAGGCCCTCGTAGACGTCGCCGGCGAAGGCGAAGGCGGCCTGGACCCCATCGGTGGAATCGGGCGCGAAGGCCTGGAAGCGCTCGCGGTTCAGCCGGGCCAGATCGTCCGAAATGCCCATCAGGCGGCGCAGCTCGGCCACGGTGCGGGCGCGGGCGGTCTTGGACAGGGAGGCCGTGTCCTCGAGGAAGCGGCGCTCCGAGGCGGGGACGGCGGGGTCGGCTTCGGTGAAATCGAGACGCTTGGCCGGGGACAGGACGATCAGCATGCGGTCCTGTTAGGCCGCTTCGGTGACGATTTGAACCGGACCCGGGGTCGCGGCTCAGCCGCCCTGTGCATAGAGGAGGGCCAGAACGGCGGGCAGGCGCTCGGGCAGGTCCTCGGCGATCAGGCCGGGACCGAAGGCGCGGGCGGCCTCGGCGTGCATCCAGACGGCCGCGCGGGCGGCGTCGAAACTGTCCATGCGCTGGGCCATCAGGCCGCCGATCATGCCCGCCAGCACGTCGCCGGAGCCCGCGGTGGCCAGCCAGGGCACGCCGTTGTGGTTCAGGGCGAGGCGGCCGTCCGGGGCGGCGATCACCGTCTCCGGCCCCTTGAGCACGACCACGGCGCCCGCCCGCTCGGCCGCCTCGCGCGCCGCCGTCTCGCGGCCCTTGCCCAGCAGGTCGGGGAAGAGGCGTTTGAACTCGCCCTCATGCGGGGTCAGGACGTCGTCGCGGTCCAGCAGGCCGAACAGTTCGCCGGGCCAGGCTTCGAACACCGTCAGGCCGTCGGCGTCCACGATCAGGGCCGCGCCGGTCTCGGCCAGGGCGCGGACGTTGGCCGAGGTGGCGTCGTTGACGCCCGCCGCCGGTCCCACCACCACGGCGTCCATGCCCTGGGCCGCCGCCTTCAGCGCCTCATCGGAGGCGAAGGGGGTCAGCATGATCGCCTCGATGGCCGGGGCGATGACCGCCGCCGCGTCGGGCGGGCACAGGATGCGCACCACCCCGGCGCCGATGCGCAGGCCGGCGCGCGCCGCCAGCCGGGCGGCCCCGGTCTGGGTCGCCTTGCCCGAGACCACGCCCAGCCGCCCGCGCGCATGCTTGTGCGCATCGACGCCGGGCCAGGGCAGTTTGGCGTGCCAGTCTTCGACGACCATGGTCCTAGGCCTTTCGCGTGAACACGCGGCCGCTCATCGCGCCGCCGAAGACCTTGACCGGCCGGTCCTCGATCCGGAACTGCCCGGTCCCGGTCAGTCCCGCGACCAGGGCGTCCAGGCTGGTACTGTCGTTGTAGGGCGCGAACCGATGCAGCAGGCGGCCGTCGCGGGAGAAGAGGGACAGGGCGCCGGGCGTCGACTTGTGAAGATCGGCGGTCTGGATCTCCGCATAGCGGATGTGGGTCGTCTCAGGCCGCCCGGCGGTGCGGACAGTTATGGCGTCGGCGCCGAAGTCCACGTCGGTGGCCTTGTACAGCCGCCGCACCATCAGGATCGGAAGCGGGAGAAACACCAGCGCGGCGATGATCCCCATCAGCTTCACCGACGGGAAGGCGTTCACGAAATCCGCCAGTCCGCCGAAGCCGAAAACGAAGAAGAGTCCGCCGAACGCGACCGCCAGGAATCCCAGGGCGACGGCCAGTCCCACCCGCCTGTCGGTCTGTTTGAACCTTATGCTCGCCATTCCAGCCTTCATGCCGATACGTTTTCGTCCGCTTACGGTTCGCCGCGCATGCGAAAAACACTTGCCTTATTGTGCAATGCAATGTCCCTTTGCTGCCCGAGCGCGCGGCATTCCAGAGCCCGCCGGGAACGCCGATGAAAAAGATTGAAGCCGTCATCAAGCCTTTCAAGCTGGATGAAGTGAAAGAGGCCCTGCAGGACGCGGGCGTCCAGGGGATGACGGTGCTCGAAGCCAAGGGCTATGGGCGTCAGAAGGGCCATTCGGAACTCTACAGGGGCGCCGAGTACGTCATCGACTTCCTGCCCAAGATCAAGATCGAGGTCGTGGTTTCCGACGACCTGGCCCCGTCGGTGATCGAGGCCATCCAGACCGCAGCCCGCACCGGCAAGATCGGCGACGGCAAGATTTTCGTGTCTGACGTCCTGGACGTCATTCGCATCCGCACTGGCGAAACGGGCGCACAAGCCGTCTGATCGCTCAGACCACCGGCCGTGTCCCCGGGCGCGGTCGTCAACGAAACCTCCCCATAAGAAACAGGACCTCGAAGAATGAGCGACGCGGGCAAGATCCTTAAAGAGATCAAGGAGAAAGACGTTCGCTACGTCGATCTCCGCTTCACCGACACAAAGGGTCGGATGCAGCACGTGACCTTCGACATCGACCTTGTCGACGAGGAATTCCTCGAAGAGGGCACGATGTTCGACGGCTCGTCGATCGCCGGCTGGAAGGCGATCAACGAGTCCGACATGCTGCTGAAGCCGGACCTTGCGAACTTCTGGATCGACCCCTTCTACCAGCAGACGACGCTGTTCCTGTTCTGCGACGTGCTGAACCCGGACACGGGCGAGCCCTACAACCGCGACAGCCGCTCGATGGCCAAGAAGGCGCTGGCGTACGTCCAGTCCTCGGGCGTGGGCGACACCGTCTATTTCGGCCCGGAAGCCGAGTTCTTCATCTTCGACGACGTGCGCTGGTCCACCGCCCCGCACGACACCGGCTACACCTACGATTCGATCGAGCTGCCGGCCAACACCGGCGCTGAATACTCCGAAGGCAACATGGGCCACCGCCCGGGGCCCAAGGGCGGCTACTTCCCGGTCAATCCGACCGACAGCGCCCAGGACCTGCGCGGCGAGATGCTGGGCGTGATGCGCGACCTGGGCATGCAGCCCGAGAAGCACCACCACGAGGTGGCCCCGGCGCAGCACGAGCTGGGCCTGAAGTTCAGCGACCTGCTGACCATGGCCGACCGCACCCAGATGTATAAGTACGTGATCCACAACGTGGCCGCCGCCTACGGCAAGTCGGCCACCTTCATGGCCAAGCCGACCTTCGGGGACAACGGCTCGGGCATGCACGTGCACCAGTCGATCTGGCGCGACGGCAAGCCGCTGTTCGCGGGCGACAAATACGCCGGCCTGTCGGACCTCTGTCTTTGGTACATCGGCGGCATCATCAAGCACGCCAAGGCCATCAACGCCTTCGCGAACTCGACCACCAACTCCTACAAGCGCCTGGTCCCGGGCTATGAAGCCCCGGTCAAGCTGGCGTACTCGGCCCGCAACCGCTCGGCCTCGATCCGTATCCCGTGGGTCAACTCGCCCAAGGCCAAGCGCATCGAAGCCCGCTTCCCGGATCCGATGGGCAACCCCTACCTGACCTTCGTGGCCCTGCTGATGGCCGGCCTGGACGGGATCGAGAACCGCATCGATCCGGGCGCGCCCGCCGACAAGAACCTGTACGACCTGCCGCCGGAAGAGCGCGGCAACATCCCCGAGGTCTGCGGCTCGCTGCGCGAAGCCCTGGAGAGCCTCGACAAGGATCGCGCCTTCCTCAAGAAGGGCGGCGTCATGGATGACGACTTCATCGACAGCTACATCGAGCTGAAGATGGAAGAGGTGATGCGTCTGCAACTGCACCCGCACCCCGTCGAATTCGACATGTACTACAGCTGCTGATCGACAGCGGGGGCTGATCGAGGAGGGCGCCGGCGGGAAACCGCCGGCGCCCTTTTCATTTGGGTGAGCTGTCGTCGAAATGTTCGGCGTGGAACCGCCGTGCACTGGTCAGCGCGTCGTCCAGGTTCTGGCCGTCCCAGCCGAACTCCAGCAGGCTCTGGCCCACGCCTGGGCGCGAATAGGACAGGCAGATCAGGCCTTGGCGAATGCGGGTTGAGGCCCAGTCGAAGGTCAGGCCCGCCTTGGTGGAGGACCCGGCGAACACCTGGCCGACTTCGCGCTCCACCCGCCGTTCAAGAGGCTCCCACGAGTGGTCGGTGCTGAAGCGGGCGATCTCGGCGTCGTAGCGACGGCGATCGAAAGTGATCGGCGAGCCGTCGTGCAGCCGCCATTCGACCGTGCTCTCCGTCCTCTCCACCTCGACCGTCACGTCGCCGCAGCCCACCACGCCGCAACCGCATCGTCCGATCAGGAGGCGCGCAGGGTTCCTGGCGAACTCAAGGACAAGCTCAGGCGGGTCGAGGCCCAGGCAGTCCTCTGCCAGCCAGTCGGCGCCGTCCACGAGCGGCCGCGCCTCATGATCGTTGCTGGAAGGGGAGGCGAGAATGCGAAAGGAAAGAACCGAGGTCATGTGCAAGTACCGCCGAACAGCCGGCCCGGCGACCTAGGCCGCCAGCTGTTCGATCAGCGGCTGGAGCGTTTCGTCCGTATACGGAGCAAGGTCCTTCAGGAAGCCGATCAGGGCGCGTTCGTTGACGTCGAAATCGCCGTCGCGGCCGATGCGGTCGACCAGCCAGCGCGCCTCCTCGGCGTTCACCGGCGCGGCGGTCGAGGCGGCCTGCTGCCGGGTCTGTTCGCGCTCCCTGAACAGGGCTTCGGCGGCGTCGGGTTCGAACAGACCGCGGATCAGCAGGGCGGGGGTATGCCAACCGATGTTGTGGACGGCGGTCTGGCCGAACTCCTTGACGATGCCGCTCATGATGCCGGCGTCGGGGTCGGCCAGCCAGCGCTCGCGGCGCAGGGCCTCCTCGCGGCCGGGCGGGGCCCATCCGGCGGCGGCGGTGACGGCGTTGGCCACGGCGCGCATGAAGAAGTCGGTCCAGGACGGATCGTTGGCCGCGCCGCGCGTGGCGTCGTTGAGGTCGAACAGCACCTCGGCCTCCTCGCGCGAGATGGCGAGACGGCCCGGGCCGGAGGGGGCGAACATCAGCCGGCGCATGCGCTGGACCTCGGTCGCGCTGATCACGCCGTCGTTCTCGACCACGGAGCGACTGACCAGGCTGAGGCCGAAGGCCGCGAGCGCGGCCGGGGCGCTGTCGGCCTGTTCCAGCACCCGCACCACCAGTTCGATCTCGGTGCCGTCACGGGCCCGCCTGTCGACCTCGATGCGGGCGATCAGCCAATCGGCCTGGGCGTCGGTGACATAGCCCGGAGGCTCCTGCTGGCGGACCAGCCAGTCGGTCAGGGCTTCCAGGAAGAGCATGCGCCATTCGGCGACGCGGCGTTCCGTGCCCTCATCGATGCGGAACAGGGCCTCGGCCTCGTCGCGGGTGACGGTGACCTCGCCGAAGATGTTCTGACGCAGCGCCAGGATGTCGGCCGAGGTCACCTCGCCGCGCGCGATGATGTCGTTCGAAAGGTCGATCAGGCCCATGTCCACGCTCCCGGTTTCCCGCAAAGGTGCCCTGCTGGGCGTTACGGACGGGCTAACGCTGGATCAGGCGGCCAGTCCGTCGGCGACGTCGGCCTTCTTGCGGCGCATCTCGATCAGGCGGACGCACCAGATCGAGATCTCGTAGAGCAGTACCAGCGGCACCGCGAGCATCAGC
>NZ_JAHFPF010000076.1:7385-13418 GCF_023259385.1 Brevundimonas sp.
GGCGACGATGGCGTAGCGGCGGACCTCGACCATCATCTTGGACGAGACGATCCCGGCCATGCCCAGCAGGGTGGTGACGACCGGCAGCTGGAAGCACAGGCCGAAGGCGAGGATCAGCGAGGTGACGAGGCTGAGGTATTCGGAGATCTTGGTGTTCAGTTCGACCGTGATGCCGTCCGCCGTGATCTGCTGGCTCAGCGAGAACCACATCACGAAGGGCAGCATGACGAAATAGACCAGGGCCGCGCCGATCAGGAACAGGATCGGGGCCACGAACAGGAAGGGCAGGAAGGCGCCCTTCTCGTTGCGGTACAGGCCCGGGGCGACGAATTTGTAGAGCTGCCAGGCCAGCACCGGGAAGACCACGACCACGGCGCCGAAGCCGGCCACCTTCATCTTGGTGAAGAGCTGCTCCAGCGGGCCGGTGGCCTGCAGGGCCAGGTTGGTCGGGGCGCCCGGCGGCAGGTGGTGCAGGCCGGCGGTGACGGCGATCAGCTCGAACGGATTGCCGCCGTGCTGGCCGGCGGCCTGGGCCGCGGCGTGCAGGGCGTAGGCGGCCTGGAAGGGCTTGATCAGGAAGATCTGGATGTCGGCGGCGAAGTAGAAGCAGCCGATGAAGGCGACGGCGAACGCGACCACGCAGACCACCAGCCGCCCGCGCAGCTCGATCAGGTGAGACATCAGCGGCGCGCGCGACGCCTCGATCTCGGCTTCGTCCCGGTCGATCTGGCTCACAGTTCAACCGCCTTCCTGCGGGAGGGCGGGGTCTTCTTCGCCACGGACGGCTTCGCGGCGGGCGTCTTCGCGGCGACCGGGGGCTTGGCGGCGGCCTTTTTCGCGGGCGCCTTGGAGGCCGCCTTGGCAGCGGCGGCCTTGCGCGGGGCGCGGGGCTTGGGCGCCGTTTCAGGCTCCAGCGGCGCCATCACCGGCGGGCTGTCGGGCCATTCCTCGGGACCCGTCAGGGCCGGGGCGGGCGCGGGGGCGTCGAGGGGGCGGTTCAGGTCGTCGCGGATGCCGCGGAAGGTGGCCTCGGCATCGGCGCCCAGGGGCATCATGTTGGTCTGGCCCTGACGCAGGGCCTCGACCTCCTTGCGCAGGTCGTCCAGCTCGGACTGGCGCGCCATCTCGTCGAAGCTGTGCCGGAACTCGTTGGCCATGTTGCGGGCCTTGGCGACCAGCTGACCCAGCTTGCGCAGCATGGCGGGCAGCCGTTCGGGCCCCACGACAAGCAGGGCCACGACCGCGATCACGATATATTCCATGCCCCCGATGCCGGGGCCCAGACCACCCATCCGTCAGTCTCTCCGGCGCGAACGCGCGATTACGACTTCAGGTCTTCTTTTTCCGCGTCGGTGCGCGGCAGGGCGCCGGCGCGGTCGTCCTTCGGCTTGGTTTCGTCGGTGTCCTTCAGGCCGTCGCGGAAAGCCTTCACGCCCTTGGCGGCGTCGCCCATGAGGCCAGACAGCTTGCCGCGTCCGCCGAACAGCAGGAGCACGATGACGGCGACAATAGCCCAGTGCCAGATGCTGAGAGAACCCACGGCGACATCTCCTTCGTCGGACCGATGCGCGGCCCGTTCACAGTTTCACGCCGCATATAGGCCGTTCGGTGGCGCGACGCCAAGCGATTGCCGCGTCAGGTCGCCGCGCTGTTGTCGCGGATCCATGCGGCGAGGGTCGGTTCGTCGATCTGACTGGCTGCCAGAGCGTAGAAGGTTGCGGTGGCGTCGTCGTCCGTGGCTGTCAGTCTCCAGCCGTTGAGCTCAAGAAACAGGCCCATGCCGAGAAAGGCCGCGCGCTTGTTGCCGTCAACGAACGGGTGATTTTTGGCTAGTCCGACGGCGTAGGTCGCCGAGAGATCGCGGATGTCCTCGACAGCTTCATAGCTCCACCGATTGAGCGGTCTGGCCAAGGCCGATTCGAGAAGCCCTTCGTCCCTGAGACCGGGCGAGCCGCCAGTCCGCGCGAGGACGTAGTCGTGAAGCTGGATAACGTCCGCCTTTGCCAGCCAACGCGGCTGGTCGGTCATTTCGCCAGCGCTTCGAATGTTTTGATGTAGCGCTCGACGAACGCCTTGCCGCGTTCGACGGGCGTGGGGTCCAGCGCCTCGACCGACACCTCATCTCCCACCGCTACGCCAAGCGTGACAAGGTCAGCCTCTTCCAGCTGGATGACCGGCTTTCCGGCGATTTCCACAATCTTCAGATGGATCATGACGGTGCTCCTGAATAGGAAGATACGCCAAACCGGATTCGCCTCCAACCAATCGGAGGCGGGAACCGCTGACTGAAGGTTCACTCTTGTCCCACGTGATCATCCACACCGACGGCGCCTGCAAGGGCAATCCGGGGCCGGGGGGCTGGGGCGCCATCCTTCAGGCGGGCGAAGGTCGCGAGAAGGAATTGTGGGGCGGCGAGCCCAACACGACCAACAACCGCATGGAGCTGATGGGGGCGATCATGGCGCTGGAGGCCCTGACCCGGCCGTGCCGCGTCGATCTGCACACCGACAGCAAATACGTCATGACCGGGATCACCGAATGGATCCGCGGCTGGAAGGCGCGCGGCTGGAAGACCGCCGACAAGAAGCCGGTCAAGAACGAGGACCTGTGGAAACGGCTCGACGCCGCCCGGGCCCGCCACGAGGTGAAGTGGCACTGGGTGAAGGGCCACGCCGGGCATGAGCTGAACGAGCGGGCCGACGGCCTGGCCAACCGCGGGATCGAGGATATGCGGAAGGGCTGACCGGGCTCACCGCTCCATTCGCCCACGCGAATGGCGCGGTGACGTTGAAGTCAGGCCGCCCGGACCTTGAGCTTCGGTCCGTCGACGCCTTCGACGATGACGCTTTCGCCGGCCAGGGGGGCGACGCCCTCGATCTCGGCGGGCCATTCGGCGCCCGAGACGAAGACCCGGCCGCGGCCGTCGACGAAGGCCTGGACCACCTGGGCGCGCTGACCGATCAGACGGCCCTCACGGGCGTTGATGTCGGGCGAATCCGACGGGTTCACCCGCTGGATCAGGCGACGCGACAGCAGGGTCGCGGCCACCGTCAGGCCGGCGAACAGGGCGACTTCGCCCCAGAAGCCCAGCGGCACGCCGATGGCGGTGATGACCGCCACCACTCCGGACGCGACGGCGGGCCACAGCAGCCATTCGGTCGAGAAGGCGGCCTCGACGGCCAGCAGGATCACGCCCAGCGCCAGCCAGATCCAGAACGGCTGATTGCTGTGGAACTCGATCAGGGCGTCCATGGATCAGGTCCTCGGAACGGTGGGACGCGGCGGGCGCGGCGGAGCGGGCGGGCGCGGCGCGGCGGGGATCGGCGCCGGGGCCGGGCGGCTCTGCTGCTGATCCTGCGCCAGGCTGACGAGCTGGCCCACGCCGGCGATGGTGCCGACCAGCGCGCCCATCTCGGCGGGGACGATGACCGTCTTCTGCTGCGGGCTGCGGGCCAGTTCGGCGAAGGCCTCCACATACTTCTGGGCGACGAAGTAGTTGATGGCGTTGACGTCGCCGGCGGCGATGGCGTTGGACACCATCTCGGTGGCGCGGGCCTCGGCCTCGGCTTCGCGTTCACGGGCCTCGGCGTCGCGGAAGGCGGCTTCGCGGCGGCCCTCGGCCTCCAGGATGGCGGCCTGTTTGGCGCCCTCGGCGCGGGTGATGGCGGCCTGCTTCTCGCCGTCGGCCTCGGTGACCACGGCGCGGCGTTCGCGCTCGGCCTTCATCTGACGCGCCATGGCGTTGGTGATGTCGGTCGGCGGGGTCAGGTCCTTGATTTCGATCCGGTTGGCCTTGACGCCCCACGGCTCGGTCGCCGCGTCGATGACATGCAGCAGGCGGGTGTTGATGGCGTCGCGCTGGCTGAGGACTTCGTCCAGTTCCATCGAGCCGACCACGGTCCGCAGGTTGGTCATGCAGAGCTGCGAAATGGCGTAGGGCAGGTCGTCCACGCGATAGGCGGCGCGGGCGGCGTCCATGACCTGGATGAAGACGATGCCGTCGACCTTCACCACGGCGTTGTCCTTGGTGATGACCTCCTGGGTCGGGACGTCCAGGACCTGCTCCATCATGTTCATACGGCGGCCGACCTTCTCGACGAAGGGGGTCAGAAGACTGATGCCCGGGGGCAGGGTGCGGGTGTATTTGCCGAAGCGTTCGACCGTGAATTCACGCCCTTGCGGCACGATCTTCACGACGCTGAACAACAGGACGAAGGCCAGAACGACCAGGGCCACGAAGAAGAGTACGGAAAAGTCCATCAAAGCCTCCCTATTCCCGTCACGGTATCAGGCTGTGGCCCGCGCGCCACAGAAACCGGACGGCGGCCGATGACATCCCCGTAATCTTGGCCGTTCAGCATCGCCGGGCGACCGCCAGGGCGATGATCCGCCGCGTCTCCAACCAGTCGATCAGGGCCTCGACCTGATCCAGCGGCGCGAACCGCGCCTCCAGGGCGTCGTCGCCCGCCACGGGCTCGCCGGAGAGCCAGTCGGCGGCGTAGTCGATCAGGACGTAGTGCCGCCCCGCCTCGGGGAAGATCCCGTCCACGACGTCAAGCAGGCCGGTGATGCGGGCCGTGACGCCGGTCTCTTCCAGCAGCTCGCGCAGGGCGGCGTCGACGGCGCGCTCGCCGGGTTCGATGCGTCCGCCGGGCAGGCTCCATTCGCCCATGCGCGGCGGCTTGCCCCGGCGGATCAGCAGGACCTCGTCGCCGCGCAGGCAGACGACGCCGACGGCGGGGACGGGAAGTTCATGCATCGCGCATCTTCGGCGTGTCTGGTAGGGCGGAAAAAAGAGAGGGAACGAGAGCTTCATGGGGTCGGGACGGAATACGCCTTGTAGCTGCGGAAGCGGCAAGAAGTACAAGCGGTGCTGCATGGGGCAGGATACGGGCGGCGCGGCCCCTCTCACTGACGAGATCATGGCGGCCCGGATGTTGACGCTGGAACATGATCGCAGCGTGAGGGACGAAGCGGAAAGCCGCCTTCTTCGCTTTCGCCAAGCGCCGGGGCTGGCGGCCCATACTGCTTCCGAGATCGACCTGTCGCTTGTCACGGTCGCTCAAAGACGTGGCGACCACCAGGGCGCTCTGGATCGGCTTGACGCGATGTCGGGGCGCGTATCCTCCGCCGTGCGCCAGAACATGAAACAGTTGCGAGCAACGTCCCTCACCCATCTGGGCGACGCTCCGGCCGGCGCCCGGATTTTCGACAAGCTTCTGAAGGAGGACGGGCACGATGTCTTCCGGCCCTGGTGGTGTCTGGAGGCCGGCCGGACCTACAGGCTGGCGGGTCGAACGGCGGACGCCATCACCGTCACCCGTGAAGCCGTGAGGCTGTTTGAGGCCCAGGACGAGCTGGAGCATCTCACCCGGGCCCGCTCCAATCTCGGCGGGTTCATGCTTTACTCCGAGGATAGCGACGAGGTGGCGCAGGGTGAGGCGCTTCTCGAAGAGATGTGTGACGTCAAGATCGGGATCGGAGATATCGAGGGCGCGGCCAACAACTTCTCCCAGCTCAGCATGCACTGCTTCCGCTTGAAGCGGTTCGAACGGGCGATCGCCTACGGCCGCAAGGATCTGATGCTGGCGCGGGTTCAGGGAGACGAACGGGGGCTTGCGGCCACCCTGGGAAACCTGGCGGTGATGTATGTGGAGCTTCGGCAGCTCACTCAGGCCCGAAAGCACAACGCCGAGGCCCTAGAGATCGGTCAGCGTCTGCAGAATCCGGAGATTCTGGCCAAGACCGAAGGCATCATCCGAATGATCGAGGCCCAGGGAAAGGCCGCCGGCATAGCCGGAATACCGCTGGGGCCCATCGCGCCCTGCGCGTGCGAATCCGGGAAGACCTACGAGGCCTGCTGCGGGCGCGCGGATCATGAGCCGCTCGCATTGAGAATGCCGGTCGGCGGCGAGTCGGAAGATGTCCAACCCCTCGCCGGGGACCTTCGGCGGCTGGGCCTGGAGCCGGGTCCTCTCGATTTCGCCATGCGGGAAACGGACGAGGCCCGGCGGAGGGTCTCCTGGTCGGAGA
>NZ_JAHFPF010000319.1 GCF_023259385.1 Brevundimonas sp.
GAAGGCCATCCGGTCGCGCAGCGGCGCCAGGGCGCTGACCAGCGGATCCTCCGCCCCGGCCGAGCCCCGCGATCGCGCGACCCGCTCGCGCCGCCGCCCGGCCTCGCGGTCCGCCTCCAGCCGCGCGGCCAGCTTCTCGTGCAGCCGCATCCACGACGCCGCCTCCCCTGCCCGGCCCAGGCGCAAGGCGCGCCGCACCCGGACCAGGGCGTCCTCGGCCAGGGCCGCGCAGTCGACGGGTTCGCCGGCCTCGGGATCGTCGTCGGGGATGGGCGGCGGATTGGGCTGGTCCGCCTTGCGCCAGCCCTCGCGCCGGGCGCGGTCCCTGAACGTCCTTTCCTTCAGGCCATAGCGCCCGCAGACCTGTTCGGTGGAATCGCCGGCGAGGTAGTCACGACGGGCTTGCGTCCAGATCTCGGGACTGTGGACGGCGCGGCCGCGTGGAGCGGCGGGGGTGTCTGTCTGCACGGTGCGATCCTCCTGTCGGGAGGATGATCGCACGCCGGTACGTCAAAATTGGTCGGCGGCCCGTGAGAGGCGATCAAAGGCGGTCAGGACGCGGGCGCCGGCTCGCTCCACATATCCAGATCGGTCTCCCGCCCGATCAGGGCCAGGCCCGAGGCGATGGATTCGAACTCGCCCCCGGTCTCGATGCGGTCGGCGCCGAAGCGGCGGTGGAAGATGTCGCGGACGGCGGGGACGAAGGATGTGCCGCCGGTCAGGAAGACGCGATCGATCTGGTCGGGGGCGAGCCCCGAGCGCTGGACGGCCTCGTCAACGGCGGCCTCGATGGCGGCGAGGTCAGGGGCGATCCAGTCTTCGAACTGGGCGCGGGTGACCGGCTTCTCGATCCGGATGGAGCCGGCGGCGAAGACGAAGTCGGCCTGCTCCTGGCTGGACAGGGCCATCTTGAGCGCGGCGACGGATTTGTAGAGGGCGTAGCCGTGGTTGTCGTCGAGGACCTCGATCATCCGGTCCAGCTTGTCCGGCTCCAGCGCGGTGCGGGCCAGCGCGCGGATGTCGCGCATGTCCCTGGACGCGCGCAGCAGGGCCAGCTGGTCCCAGCGGGCGAAGGCGCTGTAGTAGCGCTGGGGGATGGGCAGGGTCTTGCCGAAGGTGCGGTACTCGCTCCCCTTGCCCAGCTCGGGCGACACCAGATGGTCGATGATCCGGTAGTCGAAGGCGTCGCCCGCCACGCCGACGCCGGAGCGGGCCAGCGGGGTGGAGCGCAGGCCCTCCAGGCCGCGCTCGAAGCGGACGACGGAGAAGTCGCTGGTGCCGCCGCCGAAGTCGGCGACGAGGACGCTTGCATCACTTTGGAGCGTGCGGGCGAAGAAGAAGGCCGCGCCGATGGGTTCGTAGGCGTAGCGGATGTCGGTGAAGCCGAGCCGGGCGAAGGCGGTCTCGTAGCGCTTCAGCGCCAACTGTTCGTCAGGGGCGCCGCCCGCGAAGGTGACGGGGCGGCCGACGATGACGCGGGCCGGAAGCTCGGCCATGCCCCCGCCGCCATGGGCGCGCAGGCGCAGCAGGAAGGCGCTGAGCAGGTCCTCGAACCTGTAGCGCCGGTTGTCAATGACCGTGTCGGTGAAGGCGGCGTTGGCGGCGAAGGTCTTGAACGACTGGATGAAGCGGGTGTCGAGCGCGTCCTCGACATAGGCCTCGATGGCCCAGGGCCCGGCCTCGACGATGCGCTCGGGAGGCTGACCGTCAGCGGACTGGCGGATCTGGAAGCTGAGGGTCGAGCGGAAGGCGGTGACCTGACCGGTGGGGGCGTCGAAGCGCAGGACGGTCGCCTCGCCGTCCGCGCCGGCGAAGGCGACGACGGTGTTGGTGGTGCCGAAGTCGATACCGACCGTGGGGGCGATGTCAGTGGTCATGAAGGCGGCTCCCGGCGGTGGGCGGCGCTTCTAGCGCATGCGCCGCCGGGGCGGAACCGTCACGCGGCGCCGATTCGCCCGCTCTGGCGTTCCTGCATACGGCGGTCGATACCGACCGCCGCGAACTCATCACCGGACCCAATCCCATGCCCAGCCAACTCCTGCGAATGGACAACGTCGGCATCGTGGTGGAGTCGCTGGACGACGCCGTGGCCTTCTTCACCGAACTGGGCCTGACCTGCGAGGGGCGGGGCCGGATCGAGGGGGAGTGGGCCGGGCGGGTGACGGGGCTAGGGGACCAGAGCGTCGAGGTGGCGATGATGGTGACGCCGGACGGGCATAGCCGGCTGGAGCTGTCGCGGTTCCTGGCGCCCGCCGTGGTCGCCGATCACCGGACCGCGCCGGTGAACGCCCTGGGCTATCTCAGGGCCATGTTCACGGTCAGCGACATCGACGACGTGCTGGCGCGGCTGGGCAAGCTGGGGGCGCGGCTGGTGGGCGAGGTGGTGCAGTACGAGAACGCCTACCGCCTCTGCTACATCCGCGGGCCCGAGGGGCTGCTGATCGGGCTGGCGGAGCCGCTGGCCGACGGGCGGTAGGTTCGCCGGCCAGCGGCTTCTCGGTCAGCGGGCGCCGGACAGGGCCGCGCCGGAGCGGCCGCGCGCCGGGGCGGACCTCAGCAGCAGGGCCAGGGCCGTCACGCCGATCCAGGGGAAGATCGCCAGGCCGTAGGCGCGCTGCCACAGGCCGACAGTGTCGCCGTCCACCAGGTCGCCGACGCCGAACAGCACCGCCAGCAGGGCGTTGACGGCCACGAAGACCACGAACAGGGCGATCTTCAACCCGCTCAGTCCGGCGGTCCCGCGCAGGGCGATCAGGGTCAGCAGGGGGGCGACCTGGACCGCGAAGCCGGTGCCCCAGGCCAGGTGCCGCTCATCCTGCAGGGGGAAGAGGCCGCCGATCAGGATCGAAGCGCCGAACACCGCCACGGCCAGGGCCGCCAGCCCGCCCGAGACCGGCGCGCGCAGCCGGGCGAACTCGGCGGCGAAACCGGCGGCGGCGAGGACGGTCAGCGCGCCCGCCGCCAGCAGGCCGGCGTTGAACAGGCCGGCCGCGGGCGACCCGGCCATGCCCAGTTCGCTGATCATGCGGGTGGCGGGATCGTAGCCGGGGGCGAGCCACTGCCCGCCGAAGACGAAGACCAGATAGATCAGCGGCGCGGCGACGCCGGCCGACAACGAAAGCCTACGGAACATGGGGAACCCTCTCGCGCACTGTCGCGCCTGGCATGGAGAGGCGTTCAAGCGTGGCCGTGGATGCGGGCGACGGGATGAAGTTTCGGCAATGGAGGCGGCGCCTTGCGGCGGCGGCCTTTGGAGTGCTCACTCCCGGTTGAGCATCGGAACAGCCTTTGGGGGACGGGATAATGGCGCTGACGGTCTCGTATCCGGGGGTCTATGTGCAGGAGATCGGCGCGCCGCCGCCTGACGTCGGGGTCACGACCTCGCTGGCGGCCTTCATCGGCCGGGCGCCGATGGGGCCCGTCGATAC
>NZ_JAHFPF010000077.1 GCF_023259385.1 Brevundimonas sp.
TTGAGGCCCAGGTTCAGGACCGTGTCCATCATCCCCGGCATCGAGGCGCGGGCGCCCGAGCGGACCGAGACCAGCAGCGGGTTCTTCGCGTCCCCGAAGGTCTTGCCGACGATGCCCTCGACCTTGGCAAGCCCGGCCTTCACCTGGGCGGCGAGGTCGGCGGGATACGATTGCCCCTGCGCATAATAATGATTGCAGGCTTCGGTGGTGACCGTGAAGCCCGGCGGGACCGGCAGGCCCAGCGAGGACATCTCGGCCAGGTTCGCGCCCTTGCCGCCGAGAAGGTTCTTCATCGAAGCGTCGCCGTCGGCCGAGCCGCCGCCGAAACCGTACACCCACTGCGTCATAGACAGCCCCTGAACCGTGGTCTGTGCGCGGCGGATTCGCTCCGCTCGCGGCGTATGCGCCCCGCTTACCCCGCAAGGCGCGGCAAGGCGAGGCCGAGCGCGTAACAAAACGTGAGCGCCTGTGACGGTTCCGCCTCGATCCGTCGCCGATTGGACGTTCTCGCCGCTCGCCCATTGCCGGAGCCCGGGGTCGCGGGTGACAGTGGCTGGCTGATGGGGAGATGAAGATGGCGTTCCGGAACCGACTGCTGGCGAGCGTTCTGCTGTCCGTTCTGACGTTCTCGTCGGGGCTGGCGCTGGCCCAGTCGGCGTCGCCGGCGCCCGAGGCGGCCCGTGCGCGCGTCCACGTCAACGTACAGGCCGACGGCCCGGCCGAGGCCGAGCGCGCCGACAACGAAACCTATGTCGCCGCCCTGAACGCCACTCAGACGGGCGGCTTCACTGCGCTGCAGACGCATGTTCCCGCCCTCACCGAGGCCATGAACCGCGCGCCCGCGACCTATCCGGTCATGCAGGAAATCCCCGGCGGTTGGCTGATCCGCGCTGACGACCGCGACGAGATCGTGGCCCTGGCCCATCGGATCAGCGGCGTCGAATCCGCGCGTGGCGGCGGCGAGATCAAGGTCATTGCCCGGCCCAACGTCTATCCGAACATCGCCTTCCTGCTGGGCAGCGCCGCGGTTGATCGCCGGGACTTCGCCGCGGCCCATGCGGTTCTGGACCGGGCGCTCGCCCTGCAACCGTTCGACAGGATGCTGCTGAACGAGAAGCTCGTGGCGCTGCACGGCGAACGCCGATGGGACGAGGCCTATCTGCTGGTGAAGGCCGCGCTCGCATCCGGCGATCCGTTGATCGAGGTGGATCCAGGCTCTCTGCAACGTCGGCTGGGCTACACGCTGATCGAACTGGATCGCCTCCATGAAGCCCGAGCGGCCTATGAGGCGTCGCTTGTCTCGGACCCCGGCAACGCCACCGCGCTGGCCGAGCTTCAGACGATCGCGGACTTGGAGGCCGGGCATCAGCTGGAGGGCGACATTCAGATCAGCGCGCCGAACCTGCCTGCCCAGGCGGTGAAGGCGGATGCGGAAGCCGCACGGTCGGCGCCGGAATAACCCCGCCTTAACCGTAAGGATTCACCCTGTCGGTTCTCATTGTGCCGGGGCCGCGTTTCCATGTCCGAACTCAAGACCGACGTCATCCACCGGGGCGACTGCATCGAGGTGCTGCGTTCGCTGCCGGACGCCTCGGTCGACATGGTCTTCGCCGACCCGCCCTATAACCTCCAGCTGGGCGGCGACCTGCTGCGCCCCGACAACTCCAAGGTCGATGCGGTCGATGACGACTGGGACAAGTTCGACAGCTTCGCCGAGTACGACGCCTTCACCCGCGCCTGGCTGAAAGAGTGCCGCCGCGTGCTGAAGCCGGAAGGCTCCATCTGGGTGATCGGCAGCTATCACAACGTCTTCCGCCTCGGCGCCGCGATCCAGGACCTGGGTTTCTGGGTGCTGAACGACATCATCTGGCGCAAGTCGAACCCGATGCCGAACTTCAAGGGCACCCGGTTCACCAACGCCCACGAGACCCTGATCTGGGCCGCCCGTAGCCGCGAGCAGAAGCGCTACACCTTCAACTACGACGCCCTGAAGGCCTTCAACGAAGACACCCAGATGCGCTCGGACTGGACGCTGGCCCTGTGCACCGGTGAGGAGCGGATCAAGGACGCCGACGGCAAGAAGGCCCATCCGACCCAGAAGCCCGAGGCCCTGCTGCACCGCGTTCTGCTGTCGGCGACCAAGCCGGGCGACGTGGTGCTGGATCCCTTCTTCGGCACCGGCACCACCGGCGCCGCCGCCAAGCGGCTGGGCCGCCGCTTCATAGGCATCGAGCGGGACCAGACCTACGCCGACGTCGCCGAGAAGCGCATCAAGGCCGTCATCCCGGCCGCGCCGGAAGACTTGGCTGTCATGGGCTCCAAGCGCAACGAGCCCAAGGTGCCGTTCGGCGCCCTGGTCGAGGCCGGCCTGCTGCGTCCGGGCGACCGCCTGTACTGCCCCAAGGGCGAGCGCGAGGCCCGCGTCCGCGCCGACGGCTCGCTGGTCTCCGGCGAACTGAGCGGCTCGATCCACAAGATGGGCGCCCTGTTCGAGAACGCCCCGGCCTGCAACGGCTGGACCTACTGGCGCTTCAAGTCAGACCAGGGCCTGCGCTCGATCGACGCCCTGCGCGCCGAAATCCGCGCCGGGATGCAGTAGGCCGCTCGCGCCGAGCCGCTCCGGAAACGGGCGACCCGCGTTACGAGACTGTAAGTTGACCGGTCGTCGCGGCGAGCGCCTGCTCGCCGCGGGAGGACGACATGGACAAGGTCTCACTGTCGCGGCGCGCGTTCGCCGCCCAGGCTGCTGCGCTGGGCGCGGCGCTGGCGTTCCGACCGACGTCCGCGCGGGCTGCGCCGGTCCCGCGCGGCGAACGTCGCGACCTGTTTCCACACGGCGTCGCCTCGGGCGATCCCCGGGCGGACAGCGTGATCCTGTGGACGCGCCGCCAGCCGGACGAGGGCGCGGCGTCCCACCGCCTGACGGTCGAGGTCGCCGACGATCCCGCGTTCGCGCGGGTGGTCGCGCGCGGCGACGTCGCCGTGACCCCGGCGACCGACTGGACCTGCCGCTTCCTGGCCGCGGGACTGAGGCCGGCGCGGGAGTACTGGTACCGCTTCATCGACGAGGCGGGGAACGCCAGCCGCGTCGGGCGCACCCTGACGGCGCCGGCGGACGACGACGACCGGCCGGTGACCTTCGCCTTCGTCAGCTGCCAGGACGTCACCCAGGGCGCCCTGAACGCCTATCGCCGCATGATCCACGAGGACGCGCGCCGGCCGCACGCCGAGCAGCTGGGCTTCGTCCTGCATCTGGGCGACTTCATCTATGAACTGGTCTGGTATCCCGAGGAACGGCCGAACGGCGTGGAGCGCGGACGCCGCCTGCGCGACATCGTGCGTTACCCGACCGGCGAGAAGGTCAGCACCTTCCACATCCCGGCGAACCTTGACGACTACCGCACGGCCTACAAGGGCTATCTGTCGGACCCCGACCTGCAGGACGCCCGGGCCCGCTGGCCGTTCGTTCCCGTCTGGGACAATCATGAGTTCAACTGGCGCTCCTACCAGAGCCAGCAGATCATCAACGGTGAGATCCGGCCGGCCCAGACGCTGAAGGTCGCGGCCAGCCAGGCCTGGTACGAGTACCAGCCCGCGCGCGTCCGCAAACCCGGCGCCGGCGACGTCTTCGAGGCGCCGCCGGTCGAGAACAAGCCGCTGGCCGAGCTGGACGCGCGGGGCGTCGGGCTGGAGCCCAACAATCTGGCCGCGATCAAGGCGCTGCAGATCCAGCGGGCGTTCCGGTACGGCAAGAACGTCGACATGATCCTGACCGACAATCGGTCGTTCGGGTCGCCGGGCGGCAGCTATGAGGGACTTCCGGCGATCAAGTTCGGCGCCATGCCCGAACAGATGCTCGAAGCCCTGGATCAGGCCCGGGACTACGCGGGCGGCCATCCGCCGGCCGTCATTCGCGTCGGCGACGATATCGAGTTTCCCAATCCGCACGTGGACGCGCCGCCGGAAGCCTACCTCGGCCTTGAGCAGATGGCCTGGTTCAAGGACCGGCTTCGCGCCGCCCAGGCCCCGTGGAAGATCTGGGGTCATTCGTTCGGCACGCTGACGGGCCGCACCGATCCCCAGAACCTGCCCGAAGCGTTCGCGGACCAGTGGCCCAAGGGCGCGGGATATGGCGTGACGACCGGCGCCTACGGCCTCGAGCACGGCGAGGTCTTCGACATGGTCCGCCAGGAAGGGATCACGGGCTTCACCATCGTCGCGGGCGACCGGCACGCCTTCTGGGCCGGCTATCCCTCCAAGACCCTGCCGCCGCGCGCCTTCGATCCGGTCGGCGTAGAGTTCGTCACCGGCTCGATCTCGGCCCAGACCCTGAGCGAGGTCCAGCAGCTGACCATGCCGAAGGACCGTCCCCTGCGGGCGCTCAATATCCACGACCGGCCCGACGGCGCGATGGAGTGCAGCTGGAACATGACCCTGATGCACGGGGTGCGGTCGTCGCTGGTCCTGAAGGAGACGGGAGACCCCGCCCAGGCGCGGGCGGCGAGCAATCCCGAACTGGCGCCCCACCTCGAATTCCTGGACTACGCCGGCCACGGCTACACGACGGTGCGGGCGACGCCGGATGAACTGGAAACCGAATTCGTCTGCATGCCCATACCGCTGGAGCGCGCCGAGACGGACGACGGCGGACCGCTGCGCTATCGCGTGGTTCACCGCGTCTCGCTTTGGAAGGCGGGGGAACGTCCAGAGCTGAGGCAGGACGTCCTGGAAGGCGACCCGGGGCTGGCGGTCTAACCGTCGGAGAAATGTGCGGTATCCGACATTGAGCGCGCCGTAACCTGCGCAGTTTGCACAGGAAAAATCCGCGTTCGCGGAACTTCGCACTTGCGAGACAGTTGGACAATCCGGCGCCCCGTCGGGTGTCGGGAACCTGAGCCATGAAGATCGCGCAAGTCACGCCGCTGTACGAAGCCGTGCCGCCCAAGCTCTACGGCGGAACCGAACGGGTCGTCGCCCATCTGACCGACGCCCTGGTCGATTTGGGGCACGACGTCACCCTGTTCGCCTCCGCCGAGGCCGAGACCCGGGCGCGGCTGGTCCCGGTGCGCGACCAGGCGATCCGCCTGGACCCCGCGCCGCTGAAATCCGACCTCGCCGCCCACATGACCATGCTGGCCGAGGTGCTGAAGCGCGCCGACGACTTCGACATCATCCACTTCCACACCGACATGATCCACTTCCCGTTCTTCGAGCGGTGGGCGGACAAGACCGTCACCACCCTGCACGGGCGGCTGGATCTGAAGGACCTGGCCGGGGTCTACCAGCGCTGGCCGCAGTTCGGCCTGGTGTCGATCTCCGATGACCAGCGCCGCCCCCTGCCCTTCGCCGGCTGGAAGGCCACGGTGCATCACGGCATGCCGGCGGACCTCTACGTCTTCAACGACAAGCCCGAGGGCTATCTCGCCTTCCTCGGCCGCATCTCGCCCGAGAAGCGCCCGGACCGGGCCATCGAGATCGCCACGCGGCTGGGCAAGCGGCTGAAGATGGCGGCCAAGGTCGACGCCGCGGACGCCGCCTATTGGGAAACCGTCATCCGGCCGATGGTCGAGGCCAACCCGCTGGTCGAGTTCGTCGGCGAGATCGGCGACCACCAGAAGTCGGCCTTCCTGGGCGGCGCCGAGGCCCTGCTGTTCCCCATCGACTGGCCCGAGCCCTTCGGCCTGGTGATGATCGAGGCCATGGCCTGCGGCACGCCGGTGGTCGCCTTCCGCTGCGGCTCGACGCCCGAGATCATCGAGGACGGCGAGACCGGTTTCCTGGTCGACACCCTGGAGCAGGCCGTGGCCGCCGCCGGCCGTGCGCACCTGCTGGATCGCGAGGCCATCCGGGCGCGGTTCGAGCTGCGCTTCTCATCCACAGCCATGGCCCGCCGCTATCTGGACGTCTATGGCGACCTGCTGGCCCGCCGCCCCTTCGCGGAGCCGCCGCTGGACGACGTGGTCAGGCCCCTTCGCCTGACCGAGGACCGCACTTTCGCGGCCTCCGCCTGAACCCCGACGCGGGTTCGTCCATTATCCCAACCAGAGCCTGATCGGTTGAGAGGGATCGCTTCGCGGTCCATCGATGCCGTGAATCAGGCTCTCGCTTGATGCTGGAGCGAAATCTGAACTCGGATGCGCATCCGAACCGATTTCGCTCTGGCGGCCATCAAGCGCCCGCATTCGGATGGAAGGCTCGGGACTGACCTGAACCGCCGTCGAGGAGCCTCATGGACGACGCCTATTCGGTCCAGACGACCGCCGCCGACAGCGGGGAAGCCGACGGCCTCGAGCAGTTGATGGCGCTCAAGGACGCCGACACCTTCTGCGTGGCCGACCACTGGGGCGACCTGAAGGGCGGGGCCGACGGCCTGTTCGACCATGACACCCGCCTGCTGTCCCGCTTCGTGATGACCGTGGGCGGCGTCCGGCCCTCGCGGCTCAGTTCGGGCGTCAGCCAGGACAACGTCTTCTTCATCTGCCACACGACCAACCGTCCCCTGCCCCCCATGGGCGGGCGTTCGGCCCCGGCGGGGGTGCTGCACATCGAGCGGCGGCGCTTCATCTGGGACCGGCGGCTGTTCGAGCGGGTGCGGATGGTCAACCACGGCGTCGAGGACGTGCTGCTGCCGCTGGGCTTCGAGTTCGGCGCCGACTTCGCCGACATCTTCCAGGTGCGCGGCACGCCCCGGCTGAAGCGCGGCGCGTCCGAGGCCCCGACCCACGACGGCCGCCGCGTCACCTTCGCCTACACCGGGTTGGATAAGGTCGAACGTACGAGTTGCCTCGCCTTCTCCGAGCCGCCCGCCCGGCTGACCGGCGCCCGCGCGGACTTCATGTTCAGCCTGCCCATGGGCAAGCGGGTCGACCTCTACATCGAATGCGGCCTCGACAGCTGCGACCAGCCGGACGAGGCGCGGTTCCGCCTGAACGCCATCGAGGCGCGGCTGGCGATGCGCCGCCGCCGCCGCCGGGGCGCCTCGCTGCGGGGCCCACGCAGCCCGCGCTTCAACGACTGGCTGGACCAGAGCCGCGCCGACGTCGCCCTGCTGACCACCGACCTGCCGACCGGCCCCTATCCCTATGCGGGGGTGCCGTGGTTCTCGACGCCGTTTGGGCGCGACGGGATCATCACCGCCTGGCAGATGCTGTGGCTGGACCCGTCGCTGGCCAAGGGGGTGCTGACCTATCTGGCGAAGCGTCAGGCGACCGAGGTCTCGGCCTTCCAGGACTCGGCCCCCGGCAAGATCATGCACGAGACCCGCGGCGGCGAGATGAGCGGCCTCGGCGAGGTGCCGTTCGGCCTCTATTACGGCGGGGTCGACACCACCTGCCTGTTCGTGGCCCTGGCCGGCGCCTATGCGCGACGCACCGGCGATTTCGAGCTGATCCGGGAGCTGTGGCCCAATCTGATCGCCGCCATCGGCTGGATGAAGGACTACGGCGACATCCAGAAGAACGGCCTGATCAGCTACCAGCGCGGCGCCGACACCGGCCTGTCCAACCAGGGCTGGAAGGACAGCGAGGACTCCATCTTCCACGCCGACGGCCGCTTCCCCCAAGGGCCCATCGCCCTGCTGGAGGTGCAGGGCTACGCCTACGCCGCCTGGCAGGCCGTGGCCGATCTGGCGAAGACGCTGGGCGATGACCGGCAGGCCGAATGGGCCGCCCGCGCCGAAGATGTGCGCGCCCTGGTCGAGGACCGGTTCTGGATGGAGGACGAGGGCTTCTACGCCATCGCCCTGGACGGCGACGGGGCGCAATGCCGGGCCATCGGCTCGAACGCCGGGCATCTGCTGTTCACCGGCCTGCCGTCGCGCGAACGGGCGCTGAAGGTGACCAGACGGCTGCTGTCGGCCGAGTTCCGCTCGGGCTGGGGCGTTCGGACCCTGGCCACGGGTCAGGCCCGCTTCAATCCGATGAGCTATCACGACGGCTCGGTCTGGCCCCACGACACCGCCATGGCGGCGGCGGGCATGGCCCGCTACGGCGAGCGCCGCGCGGTTGCCCTGCTGCTGGGCGAGATCTATGCGGCGGCGGCCCATTTCCGTCTGCGCCTGCCCGAGCTGTTCTGCGGCTTCGAACGCGCGACGGGAGAGCCCCCCATCGCCTATCCGGTCGCCTGCCTGCCCCAGGCCTGGGCCGCGGGCTCGGTCTTCCTGATGCTGCAGGCGGCGCTGGGGGTGAACATCGACGCCGTCGAGGGCGTGGTCGAGATCGACGATCCGGTCCTGCCCGCCGGCATCGACCGGCTGAACGTCACGGGCCTTCAGGTCGGCGACGGCCTCGTGGACCTGACCTTCCAGCAGCTTGGAAACCGGACGGTGGCCATGCCCCGACGGCGCGAGGGGGCGGTTAAGGTGCGGACCCTGGGCTAGGCGGGCGGGCTGAAGACCACCTGGTCCGCCGCGCCCGGGATCACGATCTCGTCGCCCAGCGACCATTCGGCGGCGCGGGCGGCCAGGGCCGCGGGCACGCCGGGCGATCCGCCGGGACCGGGCGGCACGTCGTAGGTCGCGTGCGCGTCGTGGGGCAGCAGGACCGTGAAACCGCGGTCCAGGGCGGCGCGCGCGGTGGCCGCCACGCACATCTCGGACAGCACGCCGCACAGGGCGATCGCCTCGACGGACCGTTCCCTCAGCAGGGCTTCCAGCGCCGTCCCTTCGAAGCCGTCGTCGTCCGTCTTGCGCAGCACGATCCCGCCGGGCCGGACATCGAGGGCCAGCGCCCAGCCGTCGGTCCCGGGCTGATCCGGCGCGCCCTCGGGGCCGTCGTTCTGCAGGAAGATCACCGGCGCGCCCGCCGCGCGGGCTCGCTCCAGCAGCACGCCCACCGCACCCATGAGCGCCTGATGCCCGGGAACGGCGTCGGCGCCGATCACAAAGGCCCGCTGGACGTCGACGACGATCAGGGCGTGAGCGGTGTCGGTCATGGTGCGCCCAATCCTCTCTCCAGCGCCTTCCGGAACACGGTCGGCAGCGCGCCCAGCGCCTCCTCCACCGGCGTCCAGACGAAGTCACCGCTCCCCTCAGCGACCCGCACCTCCAGCGTCAGGCTGAAATGGGTGAAGACATGCTCGACGAACCCCGCCTCGCGCCAGTCCGCCGCCGCCGGCGGCGCAAGGTCAGGCGCGGCGCTCCAGTCCGAGGTCGGCAGGCCCAGCATTCCGCCCAGCAGTCCCTTGTCTGGCCGCCGGACCAGCGCCACCCGCCCCCGCCCGTCGCGCAGCACCCAGGCGACGCCGGACCGATGCGGCCGCTCGGCCTTCTTCAGCTTCAGCGGATAGCGCTCCGGCTGACCGGAGGCATGGCCGGCGCACCAGGCCGTCACGGGACAGTCCCCGCACAGCGGCGATTTCGGACGGCAGATGGTCGCGCCCAGGTCCATCAGGGCCTGCGCCCAGTCGCCGGGCCGTTGGTCCCGCACCAGCGATCCGGCCAGCCTTCGCAGTTCGGGGCGGGCGGCGGGCAGCGGGGTCTCCACCGCGAACAGGCGTGACATCACCCGCTCGACATTGCCGTCCACCACATTGGCGGCTTCCCCGAAGGCGATTGCGGCCACGGCGGCGGCGGTATAGGCGCCCACGCCCGGCAGGGCCAGCAGCCCCGCCTCCGTGTCCGGGAAGGTCCCGCCGTGCGCCCCTGCCACCGCCCGGGCGCAGGCCAGCAGGTTGCGGGCGCGGGCGTAGTAGCCCAACCCCGCCCAGGCGGCCATCACCTCGCCGTCCTCGGCCGCCGCCAGATCGGAGACGGTCGGCCAGCGGGTCGTGAAGGTCAGGAAATAAGGCGTGGCGTGCGGCGTCGTGGTCTGCTGCAGCATCACCTCGGACAGCCACACCCGATAGGGATCGGGCCGCGCCGTCGTTCCCGGCGGCGACCGCCAGACCAATGCGCGCGCATGGGCGTCGTACCAGTCCAGCAGGGCGCGGCGGATCTCGGGAACGTCTGCGGGGACGAAAGCCATCGTCCGCGCTATAACCCGGAAATGCGCCGTCCGCTGCCCACCGAAGCCGAAGCCCGGGAAATCCTGTCGCGACGCCGCACGCGCCCGGCCCCGCGCCCGGCGCCCAAGGCGGGCCGCGCGCTGCAGGGGCTGATCAAGGAGCTGGACGGCAAGCTTGGGCGCGGCGCCGGCGCGCTGGAGCCGCGCTGGCGCGAGATCGTCGGCGAACGGCTGGCCCGCGTCACCCGCCCGCAGAAACTGACCAAGGGCCGGGGCGAGAACGGCGGAACCCTGGAACTCCGCGTCGCCGGTCCGGCGGCCCTGCTGGTCCAGCACCAGTCTGAAGAGATCCTGCAGCGGGTGAACCTGTTCCTCGGGCCGGGCACGGTGGAGAAGCTGCGCATCGCCCAGGGGCCGGTGAAGCCCCTGCCCGACAGTCCGGTCCTCCCCGCCCGCAAGGCCGCGGCCGCAGCCCCCCTGCCCGCCCATCAGGAAGCCGAGCTCAAGGCCTCCGTCGCCGCCGCCCCCGACGCGCTGAAGGGCGCGCTGGAAAGGCTGGGCCGCGTCATTCTTGGGGATCGCGGCGAAGGGCGGCGTTGACAAAACTTCGCCGCACCTGTTCTCGAAAATCACGGCAGCGCGACTTTGCGGGGAATCGCGCGATGCTCCGAAATCCCGTCGAGGTGAGGAAGATCCCATGAAGCTCCGTTACGCCGACATGAGCCGCCGCGCGGCGATGACCGCCGCGGCCCTCGCGGCCATGGCGACCCTGGCCGGCTGCACCGGCAACGCCGGCGCCCCGGCCGACGGCGACATGGCCCTGGGCGCCGCCGAAGGCGCCAAGGTCACCGTCATCGAATACGCCTCGGTCACCTGTCCCCACTGCGCCGCCTGGCAGCAGGAGACCTGGCCCGGCTTCAAGGCCAAGTATGTCGACACCCAGAAGGTCCGCTACGTCTTCCGCGAACTGCGCACCCCGCCGGCCAACGTCGCCGGCGCCGGCTTCTCGGTCGCGCGCTGCGCCGGCGAGGACAAGTATTTCGACGTGGTCCACGAGCTGATGGCCAACCTCGCCGAACTGCAGGGTCCGGATCCCCGCAGCACCCTCTACCGGATCGGCAACGGCGCCGGCCTGTCGAACCAGCAGATCGAGGCCTGCATCAAGGACCCGGCCAACCTGAAGGCCGGCGACGACCGCGACCGCGCCGCCCAGCGCAACGGCGTGACGGGCACCCCGACCTTCCTGGTCAACGGCGTGACCGTGATCACCCCGGGCTCGAACAGCGGCGCTTCGCTGGCCGACCTCTCGACGGCGATCGACGCCGCCCTGGCCAAGTAAGGACAGGCCGTGACGGCGCTCCGGCGATCCCTGCTGCTTGCGGGGCTGGCTCTGCTGGCGCCCATCGCGACGGCCTCCGCGCCGTCGCGGGCGGCGGCGACCGAGCCGGTGCCGCCCGTCACGGCGTCCGACCGCGTGCTGGGCCGGGCCGACGCGCCGGTGACGGTGATCGAGTACGCCTCCTTCACCTGCCACCACTGCGCGGACTGGCACCAGTTCGTCTTCCCGCTGTTCAAGCAGCGCCTGATCGACACCGGCCAGGTGCGGTTCGTCTTCCGCAACCTGCCGACCGATCCGGAACAGCTGTCCATGCCCGCCGCGGCCCTGGCCCGGTGCGCGGCGACGGACAAATTCTTCGACGTCGCCTCGGTCCTGATGAGCGGCCAGGCCGCCCTGCTGCGCGGCGGCAAGCAGGAAGACTGGTACGACCCGGCCATCGCCGCCAGCGGCCGCACCCGGGCCCAGATCGACGCCTGCGTGAACCTGCCCGCCACCCGGACGGCGCTCCAGCGCGATATCGACGGCGCCATCGCCGCCGACGCCACCACCACCCCGGCCTTCTTCGTCAACGGCCGCCGCGTGACCGACCGCTCCCTGGGCGGTCTGGAGGTCGCTGTCCGCGCGGCCGCCGCGGCCCGCTAGAGCCCCGCCGCCGGTGCAATTCCAGCGCCTCAGGCTTGTCGGTTTCAAATCCTTCGTCGACGCGTCGGAGTTCCATATCGAGCCTGGCCTGACCGGCATCGTGGGGCCGAACGGCTGCGGCAAGTCGAACGTCCTGGAAAGCCTGCGATGGGTCATGGGCGCCAACTCGGCCAAGGCCATGCGCGGCCAGGGCATGGACGACGTCATCTTCGCCGGGGCCGCCAACCGCCCGCCGCGCAGCCACGCCGAAGTCCAGCTGACCATCGACAACGCCCAGCGGCGTGCGCCCCAGCCCTTCACCGACAGCCCGATCCTCGAGGTCTCGCGCCGCATCGACCGGGGCCAGGGCTCGACCTACCGCATCAACGGCAAGGAGGTCCGCGCCCGCGACGTCCAGCTGCTGTTCGCTGACGCCTCGACCGGCGCCAACAGCCCCGCCCTGGTCCGCCAGGGCCAGATCAGCGAGCTGATCGCCGCCAAGCCGCAGAACCGCCGCCGCATCCTGGAAGAGGCGGGCGGCGTCGCCGGCCTGCACACCCGCCGCCACGAGGCCGAGTTGCGCCTCCGGGCCGCCGAGACCAATCTCGAACGGCTGGACGACATCGGCCGCGAGCTGGAGACCACCCTGACCCGGCTGAAGCGCGAGGCGCGGCAGGCCGAGAAATACAAGAAGATCTCCGCCGAGATCCGCGCCCTTCAGGCCTCCCTGCTGTTCGTCCGCTGGAACGACGCCCGCGTCGCCGCCGAGACCGCCGCCCAGGAGCTGGCCGAGGCCGACCGCGCCGTTCTGGAAGCCACCACCGCCTCGGGCCGGGCGCAGACGGCGTCGCTCAACGCCCAGGAAGCCCTGAAGCCCGCCCGCGAGGAGGACGCCGTCGCCGGCGCCCTGCTGCACCGCGCCAGCCTTGAGCGCGACCGGCTGGACATGGCCGAACAGGCCGCCCGCGCCGAGGTCGACCGCCTCAAGAGCGAAGGCGTCCGCATCGCCGCCGACATCGAGCGCGAGACCGGCATGGCCGGGGACGCCGAAAGCGAGCTGGCCCGCCTGACCGAGGCCTTCGAGACCCTGACCGCCGAGATCGCCGCCGCCCCCGCGCGCGGACCCCAGCTGGACGCCGCCCTGACCGCCGCCGAGGACGCCCGCAAGGCCGCCGACGCCGAGGTCGAGCGCGTCGCCGGCGCCGTAGCCGCCGTCGAGGCCCGCGTCTCCGCCGAGAACGCCCGCAAGAGGGACGCCGAAGCCCGCGTC
>NZ_JAHFPF010000078.1 GCF_023259385.1 Brevundimonas sp.
CGCGCACGATCCGCTCCAGCGGATAGTCCTTCAGATAGCCGTAGCCGCCGTGCAGTTGCAGGGCTTCGTCAGCGATCTGGAAGCAGGCGTCGGTGGTGAACCGCTTGGCCATGGCGCACCACTTGGTCTTTTCCGGATGGCCGGTGTCGACGGCCCAGGCGCCGCGCAGCACCATCAGGCGGCAGGCGTCCAGCTGGGTGGCCATGTCGGCGAGCTTGAACTGGGTGTTCTGGAACTCGGCCAGGGCCTTGCCGAACTGCTTGCGGGTCGAGACGTAGTCCTGGGCCGTTTCCAGGGCCAGACGGGCGCCGCCCAGCGAGCAGGCGGCGATGTTCAGGCGGCCGCCGTCCAGACCCATCATGGCGTAGCGGAAGCCGTCGCCTTCCTTGCCCAGCAGATTGGCCGCCGGGATGCGGCAGTCGTCGAAGCTGACGATGGCGGTGGGCTGGGAGTTCCAGCCCATCTTCTTCTCCTGCGCACCGAACGACAGGCCCGGCGTGCCCAGGTCAACGACGAAGGCCGAGATGCCCTTGGCGCCCGGCTCGCCGGTGCGGGCCATGACGACATACACGTCCGAGGTCCCGGCGCCCGAGATGAAGGCCTTGGAGCCGTTCAGGACGTAGTGGTCGCCGTCGCGGACGGCCGTGGTGCGCATGGCCGCGGCGTCGGAGCCGGAGCCCGGCTCGGTCAGGCAGTAGCTGGCGATCTTCTCCATCGTCACCAGCGACGGGACGTAGCGGGCGCGCAGATCGGCCGAGCCGAAGCTGTCGATCATCCAGGTCGCCATGTTGTGGATCGAGATGAAGGCGGCGGTGGAGACGTCGCCGCGCGACAGCTCCTCGAAGATCAGCGCCGCCTCGACCCGGCCCAGGGCCATGCCGCCGTGCTCCTCGCCCGTATAGATGCCGCAGAAGCCCATCTCGGCCGCGTGGCGCATGACGTCGACCGGGAAGGTCTTGGTCTCGTCCCACTCGGCGCTGTGCGGGGCCAGCTCAGCCTCGGCGAAGGCGCGGGCGGCGTCCTGGATGGCGCGCTGGTCGTCGGTAAGGGCGAAGTCCATGGGGTGGCGTTTCCTCGAGTCTTTCGCGGGCTTCTAGCACTCCCCTCTCCCGATGGGAGGGGTTGGCGTCTTGAACGCCTCAAACCGTGGGGGCTGGAAGGTCCGTCGTTGACAGCCCGGCATGCGTCCGATCCACCTATGGCTTCATTCTCGCGAAGCCTTGTCCTGCGAACGGACCCTGAGATGCGCCGCATTGTCTTCCATGCCGCACTATCATCTGCCCTGATCGCGGGATCGGCGGCGGCCCAGAATCTGGAGCCCGCCGGTCGGGAGGGGCGAACCCTGTTCGCAATCGATCTTGGGAACACCTCCCGGACCGACGCGGGGCAGGTTCAAACCGTCCTCTATGAGGTCGCCGACCGTCCAACGCCCCAGCGACGGTATGCCCTGCTTGCAGCGACCTACGACTGTGAAGCCCGGTCACGGTCCGTGCATATCCGCGAGGAATTCAGCGGTCTGCGCGATCCGGTGAAAACAGTCTATCGGCCGCCGGTGGTGACATCGGCTTCACAGAGCCCCGCGGTCGCCGCGCAACTGCGCATCGTTTGCGGCGATCCCCGACCGCCGGGAACGATGGATCTGACAACCTTCCTCCGGATGCGTTGATCCCTCGCATCGCGACCCCGTCAGCCTCTATCGACCGGCGGGCGACCGAGGCGCTCCGCCACCTTCTCCCGCCGGAAGAAGGGGTCTATGGAGCCGCCATGACCCAGCCCTTCCCGCCCGCCGCCTTCCCCTACGCCCGCCCGCGCCGCCTGCGTTCCAGCCCATGGGTGCGCCGGCTGGTGGCCGAGACCACGCTGACGCCCGCCGACCTGGTCTGGCCGCTGATCGTGCACGACGGCAAGGAGGACCGGGTCCCGGTGGCGTCGATGCCGGGCGTGTCGCGCCTGTCGCCCAAGGCGGCGGCCGAGGCCGCCAAGGAGGCCCGCGACCTGGGCATTCCGCTGGTGGCCCTGTTCCCCAATGTCGACGGGGCGATCAAGGACGGCGTCGGGACCGGAGCGACCGATCCGGACGGGCTGATCCCCGACTGCATCAAGGCCATCAAGGACGCCGCGCCCGAGATCGGCGTCATGACCGACGTGGCGCTGGACTGTTACACCGACCACGGCCACGACGGGGTGGTCGAGGGCGACCGGATCGTCAACGACGCGTCGCTGGAACGGCTGGCCGAACAGGCCTTCATCCACGCCCACGCCGGGGCCGACATCGTCGCCCCCTCGGACATGATGGACGGCCGGGTGCAGGCGATCCGCGAGGCGCTGGAGGCCAACGGCTACCAGGACACGCTGATCCTCAGCTACGCCGCCAAATACGCCTCGGCCTTCTACGGCCCGTACCGCGACGCCGTCGGCTCGGCCAAGCAGCTGCGCGGCGACAAGAAGACCTATCAGATGGACTACGCCAACACCGAGGAGGCCCTGCGCGAGGTGGCGATGGACATCGCCGAGGGCGCCGACGCGGTGATGGTCAAGCCGGGCATGCTGTACCTCGACATCGTGCGGCGCGTGTCCGAGACCTTCCACCTGCCGACCTTCGCCTACCAGGTGTCCGGCGAGTATTCGATGATGCGCGCCTCCATGGCCAACGGCTGGCTGGACGAGGACCGGGCGATTCTGGAAAGCCTGCACGCCTTCAAGCGCGCGGGCGCCGCCGGGGTGCTGAGCTATTTCGCCCCGCAGGCGGCGCGGCTGCTGGGGGCCTGAAACTTCATCAAAGCTTCACCGTAAGCCGATTGACGACAGAGACCCGCGTTCTCCAGAAAGGTTAACAGGGCGGTCGCGATATCGGGGGACGGGCGATGGGCTTTCTGTGGTTCGGTCGCAAGAAGACGCCTGCGCGGATTTCGCCCGCGGCGGAGTCCGTCGTCGAGACCCCCGCGGACGAAGCGCCGGCGATCGAGACCCACGCCGTCGTCGTGGAAGACCCCCACGCGCCGCATTCCGAGCCCGAACCTGAACTCCCGCCGACGCCCGCCGAGGCGCTGGACCTGCTGAAGGCCGGCAACGCCGCCTTCCTGAGCGGCGACACCCGGCTGGGCCACGTGACCGCCCAGGACCTGGACGCGCTGCAGGGCGGCCAGCATCCGATCGCCACCATCGTGGGCTGCGCCGACAGCCGGACGCCGCCGACCATCCTGTTCAACCAGGGCCTGGGCCGGCTGTTCATCATCCGGGTGGCCGGGAACACCGTGGACCGGCGCGGGCTGGCGTCCATCGTCTATGCGGTGAAGCACCTGCACTGCCCGCTGGTGGTGGTGATGGGCCATACCGGCTGCGGCGCCGTGGCGGCCGCCGAGGCGGTGGTCGACGGCCGCGTCGAGCTGGATCCGTCGCTGGAGGAGATGATCGTGCCGATCCTGCCGGCGGTGCTGTCGGCCCGGAAGATCGGCGGGTCCGACCAGGCGCGGCGGGCGGTCGAGGAGAACGCCCGCCGCGTGGTGGCCCGGCTGCTGACCGCCGACACCGCCCTGGCCGAGGCTGTCCGTACCGGCCAGATCATGGTGGTGGCCGCCGTGAAGGACATGGCCACCGGCCGGGTCGACTTCCTGGATGAAGCGCCGCCGGCGTCAGAGCCCGAGGCCCAGGCCGCGGCCGACGACGGGCATGCGGACTCTCATGAGCACGCCCACGCGCACGCCTAGCGGCGTTCCGAGCGGGCCAGCAGGTCGATCAGGTCCTGTTTCCAGAAGCGCGCCCAGGTGTGCGTCCCGTGACCCTTGCCCTCGGGGCTGTTGGGGATCAGGCGATAGACGCCGTGGCGCAGACGCGGCGCGAACCGCTCGGACAGGCCCAGCTCCGGCGGGTTGATGAAGTCGTCGGCCGAGTTGATCCAGGTCACCGGGACGGTGATGGCCTCCAGGTTGGCGGACGGATCGTAGTCCCATGAGGCGTTGACCTGGTACCAGAGGTCGTTGGCGTCCAGCGGCGCGAGGCGGCGGGCGATCTGGCCCTGCAGCCATGCGTCGGCGGCGGCCCGGGTCGGGAGCTGATCCTGCAGCGGAACGGGCGCGCCGCCCGCCAGGATCAGCAGGTCGACGGCCGTGCGCAGCCCCTGCTCGGGCTGGCTCTGGTAGTCGCCGCCCCGCCAGGCGGGATCGGCGCGGATGGCGTCCTGCAGCATGGCGCGCCACAGGCGGTTGCGGCCGACGATGGCCGTCGGCTGGCAGGCCAGCGGCATCAGGGCGTCGGCGAAGCCGGGATGCGTCTCGCCCCAGACGAAGGCGTGCATACAGCCCATCGAGGTGCCGAGGATCAGCCGCAGGTGATCGACGCCGAGGCCGTCGACCAGCAGGCGACGCTGGGCCTCGACCATGTCGGCGTAGCCGTACTCGGGGAAGCGGGCGCGCAGGCCGTCGGACGGCTTGGACGAGGCGCCGTGGCCCAGGTTGTCGGGCATGATGACGTAGTAGCGGGTCACGTCGAGCGGCTGGCCGGGGCCGAACAGCTCCGTCGCGAACGGGGGTGACAGGAACTGGGCGCCCGTGCCGCCGGTGCCGTGCAGCAGCAGGACGGCGTTGGCGATCTTGCCGTCCGCGCCGCGCTGGGGCTGGCCCAGCGTGCGGTAGTGGATCTTCAGCTCCGGCAGGGTCTGGCCGGCGACGGCGAAACCGGCGGCGGTGAAGTCGCCCTCGGCGGGGGCGAACGTCTGGGCCAGGGCCGGAGACGACAGGGCCAGCGCCAAGGCGCCGCAGAGGGCCGGAAGAAGCCGTTTCATCGTCTCGGACTCCAGATCAAAGGGACAGGCGGGTGCTCCAGCCGTCGTAGGCGACTTCGACGTTTGGCGGAACAACAGCCGACAAGACATTGTAATCCAGATCGATATGCAGGTTCGTCAGCACCGCGCGCTTGACGCCGGACCGGGCGATCCAGTCCAGCGTCTTGTCGACATGGGCGTGGGTGGGATGGGCGGTCCAGCGCAGGGCGTCGATGATCCAGAGGTCGCAGCCGGCCACCGCCTCGATCGCCGCCTCATCCAGATCCGACACGTCGCTGGAATAAGCGACGGGCCCGCAGCGATAGCCGACCGAGCGGATCGGGCCATGGGCCTGGTCGAAGGTGACGACCGGAACCTCGCCGCCCGGCCCCGGCACGGCCCAGGGCACGCCATGGAGCGGGATGTCATGCGGGTCGAGGATCGCCGGATAACCCTCGACACTTTCAAAGATATAATGGAACCGCCCCTCCAGCGCCGCGCGCGTGGCGGCGTCCATGAAGGCCGGGATGCGCCGCCGGGCGCGCATGGCGAAGACGCGCAGGTCGTCGATGCCGTGGGTCTGGTCGGCGTGGTCGTGGGTGTAGAGGACGGCGTCGATGGACTTCACCTGGGCCGCCAGCATCTGGGCGCGCAGGTCAGGCGAGGTGTCGATCAGGACGCTGGTGATCCCCTCCGAGCCGTGGCGGCGGATCAGGGCCGAGCAGCGGGTGCGGCGGTTCCGGGGCTCGGCCGGGTCGCAGGCGCCCCAGTCGCCGTCGCCGCGCGGCACGCCCCCGGAGGAGCCGCTGCCCAGGATGACGACCTCCAGCGCGTCCATCATGCCCCCTCGGGCCTCGGAATGCGGTCGAACAGGGCGAAGAAGGCGTCCGTGGTGCGCGCCTCGGCCTCGTCGCGCGACCAGCCCCGGATCTCGGCCAGCTTGTCCAGCACATGGCCGACATAGGCCGGCTCATTGCGGCGCCCCCGGTGCGGGATGGGCGCCAGGTAGGGACAGTCGGTCTCGACGATGATCCGGTCGGCGGGCATGACGGCGATGATGTCGCGCACCTCCTGCGCCGCGCGGAAGGTGGCGATGCCAGAGACCGAGAACCAAGCCCCAAGTTTCGCCGCCTTTTCCGCCAGTTCCGGACCACTGGTGTAGCAGTGCATGAGGAATTTGAACGACGCCCTTGCCTGTTCTTCCTCGAGGATGGCGGCCATGACGTCGTCGGCCTCGCGGGTGTGAACCACCAGCGGCAGGCCGGTCAGGCGCGACGCCTCGATATGCTGACGGAACACCGCCGCCTGCACGTCGCGCGGGCTGAGGTCGTAGTGGAAGTCCAGCCCGCACTCGCCGATGCCGATCACGCGCGGACGGCCGGCCAGCTCGGCCAGCTGGGCGGCGGTCAGGTCGGCGTGATCCTTGGCCTCGTGCGGGTGGGCGCCGACGGTGCACCAGATGTCGTCGTGGGCCATGGCCAGCCCATGCGTGGCCTCGAAGGTCGACAGCTTGTCCGAAATCTCGACCATCAGCCCGACCCCGGCCTCGCGGGCGCGGGCGATGACCGCGTCGCGGTCCTCGTCGAACTGGGGGGCGTGCAGGTTGACGTGGCTGTCGATGATCATCCGCGCGCGGCCTTGGTGCGTTGCAGGTCGGCCAGGGCCCCGGCCAGCACATCGCCGCGATCCAGGTTGATGGCGGCGGTGCGGTCCGGCAGTTCGGACAGGCGGGTCCACAGCTCGGCCCATTTGGCGCCGGACGCCCCCTCCTCCAGCGCGCGGACCTTCACGGCGGCGATCAGGCGGTCCATCAGCGTCTCGAACCGCTCCTGCCCCTCCGTACCCCGGAACTTGTCCGCCAGGGACAGGGCCTCGGCGCGGTCGATCTGGTCGGCGGCGACCCAGGCCTGGGCGATCTGGTCGGCCTCCAGCGTCGCGCCGGAGGCCAGGGCCAGGGCCTGACCGGGCGAGCCGCCGGCCATGGCGGCGATGCGCGCGGCCTCGGCGGACGGCACGCCGGTGCGGTCGCGGACCAGTTCCTCCAGCGCATGCTGGGGCCAGACCGGGAAGGCCAGCCGGCGGCAGCGCGAGCGGATGGTGGCCAGCAGGCGGCCGGGTGCATGGGTGACGAGGAACAGCACGCCGCGCTCGGGCGGTTCTTCCAGAACCTTCAGCAGGGCGTTGGCGGCGTTCAGGTTCAGGTCGTCGGCGGCGTCGATGATGGCGACGCGGTAGTGGGCCTGGGACGGGCTCTTGGAGAAGAACTCCGGCAGGTCGCGGGCCTGGTCGACGGAGATGGACTTCTTGGTCTTGCCGCCCTCGACGGCGCGCTCCAGCACCAGCAGGTCGGGATGGGACTGGGCCGCGATCTGGCGCGACACCGGGTCGTAGGGGTCGGCGCCCAGAGGCCCGCGCGACGGGTCGGGCGCGGCGCCCAGCAGGCGGCGGGCGGCGCGGTAGGCGAAGGTGGCCTTGCCCGAGCCCTCGACCCCGCACAGCAGCCAGGCGTGGTGCAGGCGGCCGCGCGCCTTGGCGTCGATGGCGGCGGCCTCGGCGGCGGCGTCCGGGATCAGGTCGAAACGGTCCCGCGGATGCTCGCTCACAGCAGCCGGCCCTCGACGGCGGCCCAGACCCGGGCGGCGACCGTCTCCTCGTCGCCGACGGCGTCGATGATCACGCAGCGGTCGGCTTTCTCCTCGGCGATCTCGAGGAAGCGCCGGCGCAGCCGCTCGTGGAACTCAAGCCCCTTGGACTCGAACCGGGTCTCGAACAGGCCGCGGCCGAAGGCCCGCTCCAGCCCGACCTCGACCGGCAGGTCGAAGATCAGCGTCAGGTCCGGCTGGGTCGCGCCGACGATGGCGGCGTCCAGGGTCTCGATGAATTCGGCGGGCGCGCCGCCGCCGGCGCCCTGATAGGCGCGGCTGGAATCGGCGAAACGGTCGCAGACCACCCAGCGGCCCGCGTCGAGCGCCGGGCGGATGGTCTTCTCAAGATGGTCGCAGCGGGCGGCGAACATCAGCATCGTCTCGGTCAGGGGCGACCAGCGGCCCGCGTCGCCGTTCAGGGCGATGTTGCGGATCTCCTCGGCGCCTTCCGAGCCGCCCGGCTCACGGGTCTTCATGACGTCGATGTCGAGCGCGCGCAGCCGCTCGAGCAGCCGGCCGACCTGCGTCGACTTGCCGGCGCCTTCGCCGCCTTCGAATGTAATGAATCTGCCGTGGGTCACCGGCGCACAATGGCGGCGCCGGCTTGGGGCGCAAGCTTTACTGGGCCGATATCAACAGGGCGTCGGCGTAGCCGCGCGCGACCACGGCCTGACGGGCGTGCTCGGCGGCGTTCGGATCGGGCCAGGGACCGACGAGGACGCGGTACAGAGCCGAATCGCCCTGCCCCGCAACATCGACGGTGGCGCGGTCGCCCAGACGGTCGGCGGCCCGGCGGGCGGCGCGGCGGTCCGCGAAGGACCCGGCCTGGATCCAGTAGCGGCCGGTCTCGGCGGCGGGCTGGGGCCGCGGCGGCGCTGGGGCCGGGGCGACCGCGGCGGCGTACTGCATCGGCTGGGCCGAGCCGAGGCGCGGCGCGGGGCCCAGGTAGCGCACCCGCACCTCGCCCACGCCCCGCTGCAGCATGCCCAGGGCGTCGGCGGCGCCGCGCGACAGGTCGATGATGCGGCCGTCGACGAAGGGCCCCCGGTCGTTGACCCGCACCACGACGCTGCGCCCATTGGCCAGGTTGGTGACCTCGACCAGGCCGGGCAGCGGCAGAGTCTTGTGGGCGGCGCTCAGGGCGTACATGTCGAAGCGCTCGCCGGTCGCGGTCGGACGGCCGTTGAACTGGTCGCCGTACCAGGAGGCCATGCCGGTCTCGTCATAGTTCGGCTGTTCGGCCGGGCGGTACCAGCGGCCGCGGACCTGATAGGGCCGCATGGTCCCCGACACGATCGGCGCCGGATCGGCGACCACGGGAATGCGCCCGCCGCCGGGCCGCGCCGCCGTGGCGCAGGCCGCCATCAGCGGCAGCAGCGCGACGATACATGCGCCCTTGAGAAATCTTGCCGTCATCGCCCCGGTCCTTGAGACGGCCTTCATGCCCCGCAGACATTTCCGCTTTGGTTAACGGGAGATTTGAGGGTATGCGGCGTCTCCGCTCGCGGGACACGGACAGGTGGCCGAGTGGTTTAAGGCAGCGGTCTTGAAAACCGCCGTAGGTGTGAGCCTACCGTGGGTTCGAATCCCACCCTGTCCGCCATCTTCATGGTGAAGCCTCCGGTTTTCCGTTAGTTAGAGTTCGATTTGGCTAACTCGCTCGCGGAGTTAGCCAAATTTTGTTCGCTTTGCGTGCCGCCAATCAGGGCAAAAGCGTCCTTCGCCAGCCGCTTCTGGTCACGGGCCTTCGTGTACCGTTCGACCTCCTTCAAGGTCGTATGACCCGTCACGGCCTTGATCTGCGCCTCGGTACATCCGGCGTCGGCCAGTCGCGTCGCGGCGGATTTCCGCAGTCCGTGTGCCGAGCGGTCCTCGATCCCCGCCGCGCGGGCGGCATCCCGAAACCAGTTGCCGAAGCCGCCGGCAGTGAAGCCCGCACCGGATTTTGTCGTCAGGAAGAGCATCTGCCCCGAAGGGACGCACTGCAATGACAGTCTCAGCTGCGGGTGGATAGGGAGTTCGAGGAAGGCCTTGGTCTTCTCCTGCCGCACCAGGATTGCGTCATCGCGGATTTGCTGGCGCCCCATCTGTCGGACGTCGCCTGAGCGCTGGGCGGTGTAGAGCAGAAGATCGAAGGCAAGCCGCTCCCGCGTTCCCACTGCCCAATGCGCCTCGAACCGGGCGATATCCGCTTCCGTCCAGGCCGGGAAGCCGACCGACGGCGCCTTCAGCGACTTGATGCCCGCGGCCGGGTTGTCCGCCCGCCACTGTCGCGCGACCGCGAACGCCATCATCCAGCGCAGCACTTGCACCATCTTGTTGGCGGCCCACGGAGTCTCCGCCCGCTTGTCCCGCATCTTCAGGACGTGGTGCGGCTGGATCGCGCGCACCGACTGACCGCCGTAGTCGTTCCGGAGACGTTCGATGATCCCGCGATAGGTGTCCCGGGTCGACGCCTCGAGCAGCCGCCATTCCGCGGACGCGTATATGACGACCGCCAGGGCATTGATCGTCCCGGGGACGGTCCTGCTGGCTCCCGGTACGATCGCAGTCGTGCGACCCGTGACCGCCGCGTCGTACTCCAGGGCGAACTCCGGCGAGCCCGGCGTGCCATGCAGATAGATGGCCTTCTGACCGGTCCGCCGGTAACGGTAGCGGACCTTGCCGTGCCGGTCGCTGAAGCTGCTGACGTACGGAAAGCCGATCAGCTTAAGGCCTCGTCCCACGACAGAACCTCCTTATCGAGGCTACTCGCCATCACCGTGCCCGGCGCGGCCAGATGCAGCCGGACCTCCCCGCCGGGCAGCAGTTCCAGCGCGCCAAGAGGCACGCCGCGTTCCTGCAAGGTGTCGATCACCCGACGCAAATCCGCCTTCCGAACTATGCCCCGCCTGGCCACTCAACTCTCCAGTCCACGCTGCCACTAAGGCAACGTTAGACAGGTGCGGCAGCGCCTCTCAAGCGCTGGAACAGCGCGTTATTCGTCGAGCTGGCGAGTAAGGCCGTATTGGGGGTCACAATACACATCCTGCCTCTGAACTGGACGCAAAGACCCGCAAAAGTACGCAAGTCGGATTGCTGCGGTACTGGTGCACGAATGCGACATTTCAGGCCGGCGGCTTGGCTAACGCCGCGCAACGGACTGATTTATAAGTAAGTGCGAGTTCGAGAAGCTGGCCCGGCGGCCCGTTTGCTATCGGTGAGTTGCACGCTTTTGCGTAGTCTTGCATGTACGGAGCAGTCGGCGAGGCCAGCCTGAAGGTAGAAGTCGAGTGGCGGACTCATGTCTAAACGCCCCCCCCTGAGAAGCCGATCTATCAACGGGACCGACTTTTCCGCACGCGCTCGACAAGAGTCCGGTTCGGTGGATCGCGAACCCGAACGTCATAAACACGACCGTTGTTTCGGTAGATCGCGAACCGAACCGGTCAATCTTCGGTGGATCGCGAACCCCAGAAGCGGCTTTAGGGCCTCAATCGGCGTGTAGCCGGACCAAGGCATAGGTTCTGAGCGGTTGCTTTGGTGAATCGGTGGCCAAACGGTGGATTGCGACCGAAGCCCAAAAGCAGGGCGACCTCTTCGGTACATCGGGAACCGAAACGACCAATCTTCGGTATAGCGAACCTAACCAACACAGTCTTGAAGTGAGGTCGCAACAGACGATAGGAACATCGGCGCTTCACTATGTATTGATCCAAACGCCGCGCTTCGCGATGGGCTTTGGGCCGAAGACCTTCTGCCAGAACTAAGCCGTATGACCAACGCCCTCGGTGGAGTGTTCGCCCGAGCGCCCGAGGTTCAAGAGGAGCTTACTGTTCCGGCTTGAAACTTCGAGGGCTCCAGTCCGAATATCGGCCACGATCAAGGTACCGATCGACCGCCTCCAGAGATCGACAGGACATGACGCCGCCGGCACTCCCCACCCTAAGCGAAGAAGCCCGTGAGGTGCCCGAACGCGCGCTGCGTCTCTACGCGAGGCTGTGGCAGTTCGAGACCTGGCTGCGAACGATCGTCTATGTCGAACTGCGCGCGCTGCTCGGCGACGGCTGGAGCGCGTCTCTGCCGCGCGATACACGCCCGTTCGACGCGGACAAGCGCCTGACGCACATGCCCACACGGGAGATGAACGCGCTGAGCTATGCGCAGCTCGGCCAGCTCATGACTCTGATCGGGCAGCACTGGGACTGCTTCGCGCCGTACCTGCCACCTCAGACGCTTTGGGAGGCGAAGCTGAAGGAGGTCCTGCAGATCCGGCACAGGATCGCGCATTTCCGAGCCGGTCACGCTGATGACCATGCCCGCGTGCTCCAGCTATTGCGCGACGTCGATCGCGGCTTCTGGACCTTCTGCACCAGCTACAACGACGGGCGCCCCGTCCTCCCGCCCGACCGCGATCCGGTGACGAAGCATTTCTTGGCGCTCGACCCGCTGCCCTGGGGCGACTTCGAACCCAACCAGTGGGCACGCATCGGCGTCGTCGATCGATCCGAGGTGGTCAACGTCCAGGTCAACGTCCTGCGACGCCCGTGGGCAGGGGATGTCGATGCCGTCGACGGCGCGCCCGGCAGGCTCTACGATATCCAGCTGAGGGCCGGCGACCGACGGGTGTTCGATTACCGCAGCATTCTCGAACGGACGAAGCCGACGCATGATCGCCTGGTCCATGTCACACTCGACACAGGTGACGCGATCCGCCTGACGATACCCGCCGTGCTCGGGTCAAATGACGTCATCGAGCTCGTCGAGACCTGGCTCGGGGCCGCGCGCCACAACGTCCGCCGTGGCTCGGCCACTACGAGCGAAAACGCCAATGCGATCGCAGCCGAGTGGCCCGAGTACGTGCTCGGCCCCGGCCACCCGCTCGCCTACCTCGGCCCCGACATGCCTTGCAGTTTCTTCGACGCCTGAGCAGAGGGCCGCCAGAAAAAGGTGTGGTGCGGCCGGGCGGCCGTGACGGTGTCGATCATTCCGACAGCACATGGCGACACGTCGCTGTCAAAAAAAGCCATGGGCAACCCTCCGGCCGACCGGGCGCGGGGCTTTTCTCGTTGCTGCCTTGTGAACCATGAGACCGGATCGCACCGCACGTTGCGGGTGATCCGGCGCCTTCATACATGTCCCGGTTCGGGACAGCGAGGCCGGACGATGGACGACAAGACGACTAGCGCGCCGGCGGGGCTGGCAGGATACGACTACCAGGTCGATGTCTCGATCTACCTCGCCCTCGACCTGATGCTCGCGCGCAAGCGGCTCAGCGCGCTCACGCTCGAACCCGCCAACCACGAAGACCTCGCCGCCGACCTAGAGGACGAAACGCTCGTCTCGGCGGCGACGAAGATCACGATCAGCGGCTATCCCCTCATCGTCCAGTCCAAGCTGCGCAATGGCGAACCCTGGGACGGCAACGACCTGAAGACGCTGCTGATCAAGGGCAAGAAGCGCAAGTCGCCACAAACCCTCCTGACCGAAGACAAGGACCTGCGGTATCTGCTGATCACCAGCGCCGCCACCAAGGGCGTCGCACGCGACCTGCGGATGGCCTCGGTTGGCGGAACCTGGCCCGCGAAGCTTCCGTCGGAACTCGGAACGGCGCTACCGGGTCTGGACGGGCGTGTCGCCGTGCTCGACGGCCTCGACGAGAAAAAGCTCGACGGCGAGATCCGCGACCTCCT